>NZ_DBNGVP010000121.1:0-34978 GCF_057119385.1 Archangium sp.
TGCTCGGTACGCCCGTCCTCCACCAGCGTCTTGAGGTAGGCCACTTCCCCAGGCGAAAGGTGGAGGAGATGCGGCGGTCGTCTCCTCATCCACCCAACTTATCCGGTCTCTTCCTCCACCCAACCTACCCTGTGGTCTCGACTATGTTGAAAAACTTGTCGGACAGTCCACTAGGTCCGCGTCTCGAGGATGCCCAGCGACATCATCGACACCAGGAAGCCGTAGACCACCTGGTCCGGACGGTTGGCGTAGGCCAGCAGCTCGCCCACGGTCCGGTTGCCGTCGATCTTCGGCAGCAGCTCCGCCTCCCACCGCTCCAGCTCCACCTCGTGCAGCTGGTAGGCCGGGGCCACCGCGGGGATGAGCCGATCCTCGGGCCGCAGCATGCGGCGCAGGCGCTCGGGCTTGTAGAGCTTCTTGATGCCGCGGACGATCAGGTTCGCCGGGTGCACGTCCAGCTTGATGGACTCGGCGGCGGCCTTCTCCTTGAAGCTCATCACGTAGGTGCCGTCCTCCCACGCGAAGAGCGAGTAGATGATGGCCTTCACCTGCTGGCCCACGTAGTACAGGCGCTCGGTGTCCTTGAGCAGGCCGCGCTCCACCAGGATGTCGCCGGTGCGCCGGTTGTTCGCCGTGGCCACCGCCGCCGCGTCCTCGAGCTGCTCGGCCTTGATCTTCCCCACGCGCACGAGGAACTGGCCGAAGCGGTCCGCCAGCATGTTGGAGAGGGCGAACACCGGGGTGCCGCGCTCGAAGTAGACGACCTTGCGCACCTTGCCGCGCTGCACGCCCAGCTCGCCCGTCTCGCGCGACAGGTAGAAGGCGGTGAGGAGCGAGGGCAGGTTGTCCTTGAGCCCGCCGCGGCGCTGGCCGGGGCCTCCCGCGCCCACGGGCAGCGGCTCGGGCGGACGGCCCGGCACGGGCGGGCGCACCAGGGTGGCCGCCACCTTGTGCAGCGGGGTGGCGGTGAGGTTGGCGCCGCGGATCTCGGCGGTGAGGTTGTCGCCGCCCGTCACCTTGATGCGGCCCGTCAGCTCCATCGCGTCCTGGGGCCCCTCCTCCTCGACGTCGATGTCGAGCTCCACGTCGAAGGAGTCCTGCAGGGACGCGGCGGTGGGGGCCTGCTTCTGGACGGGCACCAGCTTCTGCACCGCCTCCAGCAGCTTGGCGGCCTCGAAGGGCTTCTCGAAGTAGCCGGCGGCGGCGTACTTCTGCCGGGCCTCCATGGCGTGCTTGCCGCCCTTGAAGACGCCGGTGATGAAGATGAGCGGCAGCTGGGGCTGATCCTTCCGGAGCGCGTCCGCCAGGTGGTAGCCCATCATGTCGGGCAGAAGGATGTCGAGCACGGCCACCGCGGGCGGTTGGGCACGGGAGACCTCGACTGCCTGCTTGCCCTTGGTCGCGCCCACCACCTCGTAACCTGCATCTTCGAAGAGCTGGGTGAGGAGCGTGAGGAGCTCCTGGTTGTCATCGACGACGAGGATTCGGGGAGCCATCGCGCGCCCACCCTAGCCAAAAGCCCGCCACTTCGTAAGAGCTTGATGAAGCGGAGGATGCATCCCGGCGTCCGGGCGGATAGGTTGGGGTGCCCCCTCCGCTCTGGAATCGCCCCATGAAGTCCTCCCCGTTGACCCGTCGCCTCGTGTCGTGCCTCGTCCTCCCCCTGGCCCTGCTCCTGCCCCGGGCCGTCCACGCCCAGCAGGACGCGGGCACCCGGGACGCGGGCAGCGTGTATGACGTCCCGGACGCCTCGGTGGGAGGCGGCGGCGCGGACCGGGACAACCCGGAGGGAGACGACTCCACGGGCCGGCCGGGAGGCGCGTGCCGCAGCGGCAATGACTGCGCGGCGCGCTTCAGTTGCACCCAGGGTGTGTGCCGCTACACCGGCATCCGCCAGGCGGACCGGGTGGGCTGCCTGTTGGGCCCGGAGGACTCGCTGGCGGTGGTGGGCCTGGGGCTCGGACTGGCGCTGGCGGCGCGCCGGCGCGGCGGAGGGAAACCGTGAGGCTCGGACTCAAGGCGGACAACCTGCTGGAGCGGGTGGCGGACTGGTTCAACCTGGCGCCCCAGCCGCTGGCGCACGCCTTCTTCGGGATGATGGCCTCGCGCACGCTGATGGCCGGGGAGCGGCTGGGCGTGTTCGCGGCGCTGGCGGACGGCTCGGCCACGGTGGAGGAGCTGGCGGCGCGGCTGAAGCTGTCGCCGGAGGGCACGCGCGCGCTGCTGGAGGCGCTGGAGGCGTGCGAGGCGGTGGAGCGCAAGAAGGGCCGCTACCGGATGGCGGACCGGGCCCGGCGCTGGTTGGATCCGCGCTCGCCGCAGTACGTGGGCGGCTTCCTGGACTTCAACTACACCCAGTGGGAGTGGTGGAGCCACATGGAGGAGGCCGTGCGCACGGGCGAGTCGGTGGACATCCACCGCTTCGCGCCGGACGACCCGCGCTGGCGCGCCTACATCCATGCCATGCACCAGATGGCGCGGCTGTCGGCGCCCGAGGTGGTGCGCGCCATTCCCCTGCCCCGGGGCGCGCGGCACGTGCTGGACCTGGGAGGGGCGCACGGCTGGTTCGCCGCGGAGCTGTGCCGCCACAACCGGGGGCTGAAGGCCACGGTGCTGGACCTGGAGGGCAGCGTGCGGGTGGGGCGCGAGCTCATCGCCCAGGCCGGCCTGTCGCACCTGGTGACGCACAGGGAGGGGGACATCCTCACCTCGGAGCTGGGGGGCCCCTATGACGGGGTGCTGCTCTTCCAGGTGATGCACCACCTGTCGCCCGCGCAGAACGTGGCGCTGCTGCGCCGGGTGCGCACCTCGCTGGCACACAAGGGGACGCTGGCGGTGCTGGAGTACCTGCGCGAGGACGTGGAGCATCCGCCGAGCGCCGCCCCGCTCATCGGCCTGCACTACTTCCTCACCTCGAAGGCGGCCGCGTATACGCCCGCGGAGATGGAGGGCTTCCTCGACGACGCGGGCTTCCGCATCGAGAGCACCCGGCCCATCCGCCACCTGCCGCTGCAGACGCTCCTCATCGCCCGCCCCGAGTGAGCATGGCCTCGCCCCCTCCTTCCCCGCCCCGGGACACGCGCCCCCTCGCCGTCGAGCTGGACGGGGTGCTGGTGCACACGGACACGCTGCACGAGGGCATGCTGCGGCTGCTCAAGCGCCAGCCCTACCTGCTCCCGGCGGTGCTGGCGTGGAGCCTGCGAGGCCCCGCCTTCCTCCGGGCCGAGGTGGCGCGGCGGGTGGAGCTGGACGTGACGCTGCTGCCCTATGACGAGGTGCTGCTGTCGCACCTCGCCGAGGAGAAGGCGCGGGGCCGCCGGGTGGTGCTGGCCACGTCCGCGGACCGGAAGGTGGCGGAGACGGTGGCCGCGCACCTGGGCCTCTTCGACGCCGTCCACCCCCGGGGCGAGCCCTTCACCGGGCCCCACGAGGACGCGCGCCGCACCGCGCCCTCCAAGCCGCTCGCGCGCACGCTGCTCAAGGCGCTGCGGGTGCACCAGTGGGCCAAGAACATCCTCCTCTTCGTCCCGCTGCTGGCCGCGCACAAGGCGCTCGACGTGCCGCTGCTACTGCAGGCCGTGCTGGGCTTCGTCTCCTTCTGCCTGTGCGCCTCCAGCGTGTACGTGCTGAATGACTTGCTGGACCTGGACGCGGACCGCAAGCACCCCACCAAGCGGCGGCGGCCCTTCGCCTCGGGGGACCTGCCGGTGAGCGCGGGCCTGTGGCTGGCGCCCCTGCTGCTGGGCTCCGGCGCGGCGGTGGCGCTGCTGCTGCCGCGCGTCTTCCTGGCCCTGCTGGCCACCTACTACGCGGTGACGCTGGCGTACTCGCTCTACCTCAAGCAGATGATGATGCTGGACGTGCTGGTGCTCGCCGGGCTGTACACGGTGCGCATCTTCGGCGGCTCCCTGGCGGTGGGCGTGCCCACCTCGAGCTGGCTCTTCTCCTTCTCCATGTTCCTCTTCCTGTCGCTCGCGCTGGTGAAGCGGCTGAGCGAGGTGCGGCGGCTGCGGCAGGCCAACGAGTCGGCCGCGCCGGGCCGGGGCTACATGGCCGGGGACTACGAGCAGCTCGCCATCCTCGGAGTGTCCAGTGGCTACCTGTCCGTGCTGGTGCTCGCGCTCTACATCACCAGCAAGGAAGTGACGGTGCTCTACCTGTCCCCGGAACGGCTGTGGCTGCTGTGCCCGGTGATGCTGTATTGGGTGGGCCGGGTGTGGCTGCTGGCCCACCGCGGCCTGGTGAATGAAGACCCGTTGGTCTTCGCGTTGAAGGACAAGGTGAGCTACGGGGTGGGGCTCATCGCCATGGGCGTGCTGCTGGCCGCGACATGAGGGAGTCCATGAAGAAGGTCATCGTCCTCGGCGCCACGAGCGCCATTGCTCAATCCACGGTGCAGCTGCTGGCGGCCCGGGGCGCGTCCCTCTACCTGGTGGGCCGCAACCCCGAGCGGCTCCAGGCCACCGCCACCGAGGCCCGCGTCAAGGGCGCCCCCAGCGTGCACACCGAGACCCTGGACCTGGACGACCTCGCCCAGCACGAGGCGCTGGTGGAGCGCGCGGCCACGGCGCTCGGGGGCCTGGATGGGGCGCTGCTCGCCCACGGAATCCTCGGCAACCAGGAGGCCGCCCAGCGCTCGTACACTGAGGCCGAGAAGGTGCTGCGCACCAACTTCCTGAGCGCGGTGTCCCTGCTGACGCCGCTGGCCAACCGCTTCGAGGCCCAGAAGGCGGGCACGCTGGTGGTCATCTCCTCGGTGGCGGGAGACCGGGGGCGGCAGAGCAACTACGTGTACGGCGCCTCCAAGGGCGCGCTGAGCATCTTCCTCCAGGGGCTGCGCAACCGGCTGGCGCGCTCGGGCGTGGCGGTGGTGACGGTGAAGCCCGGCTTCGTGGACACGCCCATGACGGCGGACATGAAGAAGAACGCCCTCTTCGCCACCCCGGACAAGGTGGCCCGGGGCATCGTCCGGGCGGCCGACGCGCGCAAGGACGAGGTGTACCTGCCCGGCTTCTGGGGCCCCATCATGTTCGCCATCCGCGGCATCCCCGAGCGCGTCTTCAAGCGCATGAAGCTGTGACGCCCGCTGTGACGCCCGGTATGGCCTCCCGGCCCGGGTGACGGGCGGGCAGGCAACCCACCCGGCCCCGCACGGCGGGCAGGCACGTCCGCCCCCGCTTCCTCCTCCCGGGTCCTGCGCTCCACGGGGGGAGGAAAGGTGATAGCGTCCCCCTCTGGAGCCCCGCGTCTCCTCTCCGCCCCGGGCCTCGAACATGGCGTTCTTCAAATCGTCGAGCAACAGCTCCCTGCCCAGCCGCATCGACGCGCTCATGCGCGCCTGCGCGCTGCCCCTGGCCCCCTTCGTGGCCTACCTGCTGGGCATGGTGCTCGGGCTCGAGGGAGATCAGGTCTCGCGCGCGCTCCTCTGGCTGCTGCCGCCGACGCTCCTGCTCTTCGCCGTCCTCTGCCCGCTCCTCATCATCAACCACTTCGTCAGCACCGCGCTGCGCGTGAATCCCGGGGAGCGGCCCGGGCTGCGGCTGGTGCGCATCCTCAAGCTGCCCTGGCGCCTGGCCTTCTACAACCTGGTGGGCACCTACGCCGCCGGTGCCGCCTTCTTCAGCACCGGCGTCTGCCTCTGGTTCGGCAAGGCGATCAAGCTGGCCGTGTGGGGCGGGCTCGTCGGCCTGGCCGTCGGCGTCCTGCTGGCCTTCCCCGCCGGCATCGTCATCGAGCGCTGGGTGCAGCCGCTGGCCCTCGAGGAGCAGCAGCGCCACCCCCACCTGCGCGTCCTCAGCGGCGGCTTCTTCTGGGTGCGCCAGTCCTGGTTCCTCCCCTACGCCTTCGCCGTCTGCGTGCTCTCGCTCATCGTGCTCGGTGGCGTGGCCGTGGCCGTGCAGTCCAACAACGTGCAGCGCCGCTACATCGAGGACCTCCAGGCCGCCGGCCAGCACCAGGCCGCCCAGATGATGGAGGGCATGTCCTCCTCGCTCCTCGAGGAGCTGAGCGTCCCCGTCGCGGTGCTCGCCCTGCTGCTGCTCACCCTCCCCACCGTCTCCGCGTGGATGCTGGCCCGCCGCCAGGAGCGCGGCTCGCTCTCCGTGCTCGAGGCCATTGAAGGCCTCTCCGTGGGCAAGGTGCGTCCGCCCCAGTGGGTCTCCACCGATGAGATTGGAGACCTCGCCTTCGGCCTCAACTCCATCGTCCTGCAGCTGAGCGCCCTGCCCCGCACCCTCCAGCAGTCCGCCAACCAGCTCGTGGAAGCCGGCGCCACCCTGCGCAACGCCAACGAGGCCCAGCGCCGCGCCCTCACCACCCAGGCCACCGCCATCCAGGAGACCAACGTCACCGCCCAGGAGATCAAACAGACCTCCGACCTCACCGCCCAGCGCGCCCAGGAGGTGCTCAACGTGGTGCGTCACGCCGAGGAGCTCAGCCGCGCCGGCACCCTGGCGATTGAACAGACCATCGCCGGCTTCAGCGCCATCCGCGACTCGGTGTTCGCCATCCGCGGCAAGATGGAGCGCCTGCAGGCCAGCGCCGTGCAGATCGGCGAAATCACCCAGACGGTGAAGGACCTGGCGGACCAGTCCAACATGCTCGCCCTCAACGCCGCCATCGAGGCCGTGCGCTCCGGCGAGCACGGCAAGGGCTTTGGCGTGGTGGCCCGTGAAATCCGCACCCTCGCGGACCAGTCCATCCGCTCCACCACCCGCATCAGCAACATCCTCGACGAGGTGGGCAACGCCATCGGCGACGCCGTGGCCATGACGGACGTGAGCGCCGCCCAGGTCGAGGGCGGCCTCGGCAAGGTGAAGACGTCCGGCGACAGCCTCCGCCAGCTCTCCCTCATGGTGAACGAGAGCGCCTCGGCCGTGACTCAAATCACCGTCGCCGTGAGCCAGCAGAACGCCGGCTTCGCTCAAATCTTCAACGCCATCGCCGACCTGTCGCGCAGCATGGACCAGGCCATGGAGCGGCTGGAGTCCACCCAGGAGGCCGCCGACACCCTCCAGAAGGTCTCCGCCCAGGTCAGCCAGGTCGCCGGCCAGTATCACGTCGAATAGCCCCACCCTGGAGTACAGGTGTTCCCGGGCTTTTCGTTCTTTCCCGTGATGGACAGGATGCCCCTCGCCCCGCGGACTACCCCCTCCGTCGGGGCCCGGAGGGTGACACATCGCGTCAGATTTTGCTTTTCCAGGCCTGCACGAAAATTACAGGTTGACCAAATACCGAGATAGCCTGTAATCTTTCGTCATCGTCACAAGGGGGGGCCACCAGCTGACTCGCCCAGAGCGGGAGGTCCACATGCACCGGCAGGAGATTCTCGATCACGTCCGCAACATCATCCTGGCGACCAACCAGGGGCTCTTCCCGGACGACGTGAGCGAGTTCGCATCCATGACGTATGATCTGGGCATGGATTCCTTCCATCTCGAGTCGATGATCTCCCGGCTCAAGGACGAAGTGGCCGACATCGAGTTCACCCCCTGGTACATCAAGGCGTCGCGCCGCGGGCACGACACGGTGGGCAGCCTGGTGGACTTCATCGACGAGCGGCTGGTGCGCCACGTCCCCGCCGAGCTGCCCGAGGGCCGCGCCACGCACCTGTCCAACGCCGGGCCCGCCGGGCTCGACGTGGAGGTTGCATGAGCCGGGCAGCACCCCTGCGCCCCACCCTGCTGTCCATCGCCTCGGCCACGCCGCCGCTCTCCCTCACCCAGGAGGAGATGTACGAGGGGCTGCTCAAGCACTGGTACAAGGATCTGCCCAACGCCGAGCGGATGATCCGCAACTCGGGCGTGCGCCGGCGCCACTTCGCGTGGGACCCGCGCGTGGAGCTCAAGGACGGCAACCGCGGCATCAGTGACCGCATCCGCGTCTTCGAGCGCGTGGGCCTGGAGATCACCAGCCAGTCCGTGGAGAAGGCCCTGGGCAACCTGGACCGCTCCAAGGTGGGCGCCTTCACCATGACGACCAACTCGGGCTACTCGGGCCCGGGGTTGGACCTGTTCACCGCGAAGAAGCTGGGGCTCAAGTCGAGCATCCGCCGCACCTTCGTGGGACACATGGGCTGCTTCGCGGCCTTCCCGGTGCTGCGCACGGCCATGGACAGCATCGCCGCGCGCCCGGACGAGTACGTCATCGCCAACGCCTCCGAGTTCAGCTCGCTGCAGTTCCGCGATGACGCGGACCCGGAGCAGGCCGTCATCATGGGCCTCTTCGGGGACGCGGTGTGCTCGCTGGTGATGGGCAGCGCCCCGGAGGGCGAGGGCGTCCAGTTCATCCGCTCGCACACCGAGCAGCTCTACGAGACGAACGAGCTGATGGGCTGGCACATGTACACCGACGGCTTCAAGATGACGCTGTCGCCGTACGTGCCCTTCGTGCTGGGCGAGCACATCGACGCCTTCCTGGAGAAGCTGCTGGGCCCGGAGAAGCTGGGCAAGGCGGACATCAAGCACTGGCTCATCCACCCGGGTGGGCCGAAGATTCTCGAGGCCATCGCCCGGCAGCTGAAGCTGGACAAGTCGGCCATGCGCGCCAGCTGGCACGTGCTGAGCGAGTACGGCAACTGCGGCTGCGTCACGGCGCTGCTGGTGCTGGAAGAGGCGTTGAAGACGGACAAGCCCCAGCGCGGCGAGTACGGCGTGATGATGGGTTTCGGCCCCGGCCTCACCGTCGAGGGCATGCTGGTCCGTTTCTGAGTCCAGGCAGGTAGCGCCGGTCCTTCACCGAGGTCACACAGCGATGAGCCAGGAACCTCTGCGCCGCCAGACGGGGTCCGTGCAACTGGGCCCCGGGGTGGGCCGTCACCCCAGCCGTGAAATCGCCCAGCGGGGGCCCACCCGCGCCCACGTGGCACCGGTGCGGACGCTCGCCGAGGCCGTGGCGCACTGGGCGCGCACCCGGCCCTCGCAGCCGCTCTTCTACTTCGCGGACCTGGAGGAGAAGCTCACCGTCCTCACCGCGGCGGACCTGCACCACAACGCGCTGCGCATCGCCGCCCACCTGTACGCGCGCGGCGTGCGGCAGGGCGACAAGGTGGTGCTCTCCTTCGACACCAGCCCCGAGTTCCTCGAGAGCTTCTTCGCCTGTGGCCTCGTGGGCGCCACGCCCTGCCTCATCGAGCTGCCCTCCTCCAAGGTGTCCGTGCGCGCCTGGGGCGAGCGCCTGCGGGTGAAGCTGCGCCTCTTGGAGGCCCGGGCCATGCTCATCGACCCGGACTTCGCGGACCTGGCGCACGAGGCCCTGCTGGACTACGCCACCGGGCCGGAGCAAGACGCGCCCTTCGTGGCCACCGTGAGGGAGCTGTCCGGCGAGGCCCCGCCCTTCGAGCCGCCCATCGCCAACGCCGACGACACCGCCTTCATCCAGTTCACCTCCGGCACCACGGACGCGCCCAAGGGCGTCCAAATCTCCCACCGCGCGCTGTTCGCCAACTGCGCGGGCATGGGGGAGATCAGCCAGTGGGACTCGGATGACCTGATGGTGTGCTGGCTGCCGCTGTTCCACGACATGGGACTGGTGGCCTCCACGCTGGCCTCCTTCGTCCACGGCATTCCCACGGCGCTGCTGCCGCCCTTCGGCTTCCTGCTCAAGCCGGCGCGCTGGCTGTGGGCCCTCCACTACTTCCGCGCCACCTCGTCCTTCGCGCCCAACTTCGCCTACCAGCTGTGCGTCAAGCGCATCAAGGACGCGGAGTTGGAGGGCCTGGACCTGAGCGCCTGGGAGCGGGCCTACAACGCCGCCGAGTTCATCCACGCCGACACCGTGCGCCACTTCACCGAGCGCTTCCAGCCCCACGGCTTCGAGCCGGACGCCTGGCGGCCCGCCTACGGCATGGCGGAGATGGTGGTGGGCATCTCCATCCGCGACCGGAATGACTCGCTGCGCGTGGAGAGCATCTCCCGCTCGGCGCTGGCCTCCCGGCGGCAGGCCGTGCCCGTCCAGGAGAGCGGCCCGGACGCGCTCACCGTGCTCAGCGTGGGCCGGGTGCTGCGCGGCATCGACCTCCGCATCGTCGACGACGAGGGCCGCGTGCTCGGCGAGCGCCACGAGGGGGAAATCCTCCTGCGCGGCACCTCCCTCTTCGGCGGCTACTTCAAGGACCCGGAGGCCACCGAGGCCGTGCTGCGCGACGGCTGGCTGCACACCGGGGACCTGGGCTACCTCGCCGACGGCCAGCTCTTCATCTGCGGCCGCAGCAAGGATCTCATCATCAAGGCGGGCGAGAACCACCACCCGTACACCATGGAGAGCGCCGCCGCCCAGGTGGCCGGGGTGCGCGCCGGCTGCGTGGCCGCCGTGGGCGTCAACAACCTCCAGACGGGCACCGAGGACATCGTCGTCCTATGCGAGACCACCGAGACCAAGCTCGAGGTGCTGCGCCAGCAGTGCAAGCACGTGGAGGAGATGGTCTACCAGGGCTCCGGCGTGCGCCCCAACCGCGTCATCCCCGTGGCCCCCCACACCCTTCCCAAGACCACCAGCGGTAAAATCAAACGCGCCTACATCCGGCAGAACATCGACGCCTTCGAGAACCTCTCCCTGCTGGTGACGCCTCCCGCCCGTCAGTCCATCGTCCACTGAAGACACGAATCACCGCGGGAAGGCCCGAAGTGCCAAGGGAAGTGCCAACGCCGGTGCGCCTCGAGCGCTCCGGCGTTTCGCTTTTCGTGCGGTCCCTTCACCCCGAGTCCCGCTTCTTCCTCGAATTCCCTCCTCTCCCAGGCTCGCGGAGGTTTCCATACATCCATGTAACTGGAATTTTTCAGATAAGCCGCTTGCCCCCTTGATTGCCGTGAATTCTAGGGATATAAGACTTGAGAACTTTTCCTCAGGAGCTGGAAATGTCCCGTCACGTTGTCTCGAAGGGTGGCAAGT
Organism: Archangium sp.; assembly: GCF_057119385.1. NCBI lineage: Bacteria > Pseudomonadati > Myxococcota > Myxococcia > Myxococcales > Archangiaceae > Archangium > Archangium sp. The sequence goes on from NZ_DBNGVP010000121.1 coordinate 10,888, forward strand.
TCGCGGTGGTCGTGGGCGCGGTTCTCGCTCTGGGCGGTTGCACCAGCGCCGAGCAGAAGCCGGCCGAGGAGCAGCAGCCCACCCAGCAGGCCACCCACAGTGGCTGCGCCACGGTGGACCTGACCGACGCCGAGAAGGCCACGGTGGAGCAGTCCATCGCCGGCCGCGTCAAGGCCGCGGCGCGCGCCAACGGCTCGGTGAACATCAAGGTCTACTGGCACGTCATCAACAACGGCACGGGCATCGCCAACGGTGACATTCCCCAGACGCAGATCGACGCGTCCATCGACGTGCTGAACGCCGCGTACAGGAACACCCCGTTCACCTTCACCCTGGCGGGCGTGACGCGCACCACCAACTCCCTCTGGTACACCTGCGCCGGCGGCGGCTGCGAGTCGAAGATGAAGAGCGCCCTGCGCGTGGGCGGCGCGGGCGACCTCAACGTCTACTCCAACAACATGGGCCGTGGCCTGCTGGGCTGGGCGACCTTCCCCTCCAGCTACGCCTCCAACCCCTCCAACGACGGCGTGGTCATCCTCTACAGCTCCGTGCCCGGCGGCACCGCGGCCCCCTACAACGAGGGCGACACCCTCACCCACGAGGTGGGTCACTGGGTGGGCCTGTACCACACCTTCCAGGGTGGCTGCACCGGCTCGGGTGACTACGTGAGCGACACCCCGGCCGAGGGCTCCGCCGCCTACGGCTGCCCCGCCGGCCGCGACACCTGCGCCGGTGGCGGTCTGGATCCCATCACCAACTTCATGGACTACACCGACGACGCCTGCATGAACACGTTCAGCGCCGGCCAGGCCGACCGCGCCGACGCGCTGGTCATCCAGTACCGCGGCCTGTGATTCACGCCTGAAGTCCCGAGCCCCTGAAGTCCGACGCCGGAGCGCCCCACAGCGCTCCGGCGTTTCGCTTTTCGTGCGCCACCCCTTCACGCGCCATCCCGCTTTTCACCCGGATTCCCTGCTCGGCACGCCTTGCGTCCGTTTCCTTAATTCCTAATAACTAGAATTTTTCAGTAAAAGCGCTGGAGCCCTTGCTCGGGGCTTATTCTTGGGATAGAAGAAGCAGCAACTATTTCCAAGGAGCTGGAAATGTCTCGTAACGTTGCCTCGAAGGGTGGAAAGTTCGCGGTCGTCCTGGGTGCCATGATCGCGCTGGGGGGTTGCACCAGCGCCGAGCAGAAGCCGGCCGAGGAGCAGCCCGCGCCCGCGCAGCAGGTGGTGAAGAGCGGCTGTGCCACGCCGACCCCGTCCGAGGGCGAGACCGAGTCCGTGCAGGCGATGCTCAACCAGTATCGCGGTGCGATGGCGGCCGTGGGTTCCATCAACATCAACACCTACGTCCACGTCATCAACAAGGGCACGGGCATCTCCAACGGTGACATCCCGGACTCGATGATCGCCGATCAGATGGCGGTGCTCAACGCGGCCTACGCCAACACCCCGTTCCGCTTCACCCTGGTGAGCACGGACCGCACCACCAACAGCACCTGGTACACCGCCGGCCCGGACACCACGGCCGAGGCGGCCATGAAGAACGCGCTGCGCCAGGGCACCGCGGACGACCTGAACATGTACTTCAGCAGCCCCGGTGGCGGCCTGCTCGGCTGGGCGACCTTCCCCAACTGGTACGCGGGCAACCCCAAGGATGACGGCGTGGTCATCCTCAACACCTCGCTGCCCGGCGGCTCCGCGGCGCCGTACAACCTGGGCGACACGGCCACCCACGAGGTGGGTCACTGGCTGGGCCTGTACCACACGTTCCAGGGCGGCTGCCAGAAGACCAACGACTACGTGGATGACACTCCGGCCGAGCAGTCCGCGGCCTTCGGGTGCCCCACCGGCCGCGACACCTGCCGCAGCACCGGCCTGGACCCCATCACCAACTTCATGGACTACACCGACGACGCCTGCATGGACCGGTTCTCCGCCGGCCAGATCGCCCGCATGGACTCGTTCTGGGCGACCTACCGCGCGGGCAAGTAGTCCCCGCGTGAAGTCCTGAAGTCCCCGACGCCGGAGCGCCTCGAGCGCTCCGGCGTCTTGCTTTTGCGGGCTCCCTCTTCCCCCTGGGAGAGGGCGGGGGGTGAGGGTCTTCACTCGCGTGCACCTCGCTCCCGTCTTCCCCACCCCGGCGCCCATCGCGGCACGCGACCGCCCGCGGCACGCTAACGCCCGCGCGCGGCCCGCCGGGCTCGAGCTCGCATCCGGTCCCGCGGGCAACCGGGGAGAGAAGACCCTCACCCTGACCCTCTCCCAGGGGGAGAGGGAATACCCACGGAAGCGCGGACCGGGCCCAGACTCCTCTACCCGCAAAGACAAACAGCGGGCCCCCACTCACGTGGGAGACCCGCTGCTCAGGTCCGGGACAGTTGTCTCGGAGCGGGGCGACTACTTGCCCGCGCGGTACGAGGTCCACATGCTGTTCATGCGGCTGTTCTGGCCGGCGCTGAACGTGTTCATGCAGGAGTCGTACGAGTAGTCCATGAAGTTGGTGATGGGGTCCAGACCGGCCAGCGTCGGGCAGCTGTCACGGCCGGTGGGGCAACCGGAGGCGCCGGACTGCTCGGCCGGGGTGTCGCTCACGCTGTCGTTGGTGGTGGTGCAGCCGCCCTGGAACGTGTGGTACAGGCCCATCCAGTGGCCGACCTCGTGGGTGCCCGTGTCGCCCTGGTTGTAGTTGGTGGCCGTGCCGCCGGGCAGCGAGCTCTGGAGCACCACCACGCCGTCCAGCTTGTTGGTGCTGGAGTAGCTCCAGGGGAAGGTGGCCCAGCCCAGCAGGCCGCCGCCCATGTTGTTGGTGTAGAAGTTGAGGGCGGTCGCCGTGCCCCTGCGCAGGGCGTTCTTCATGTTCGTCTCACACGTGCCGCCGGTGCAGGTGTAGTACGAGTCGTTGTTCGTGTAGTCCGTGCCCGCCAGATAGAAGCTGAAGCCGGACGGCGCGAAGGCGTTGTTGAGGACGGTGATCTGGTTGTTGATCTGCGTGGTGGTCACGCCGCCGGCGCCCGCGCTGCTGCGGATGACGTGGAAGTACACGGGGATGGAGACGGCCTGGGCGCTCACCGTGCCGCCCATCGCCTGGCGCGCCTTCAGCACCTCATAGCGCGACTCGATCTCAGCCACCTGCTCGTCGGTGAACGACTCGGCGCCGCAGTTGCGGGGGTCGGCCACCTGGGCCTCCACGCCGGCAACCTGCTCCGCCTCGTCCACCGGGCCGCAGCCCGTCATCGCAGCAACCGCACCGAACACCAGAATCGACTTGATCGTCCGCATGTGAATCCACCTTTCCCAATCGGGAGGGCCAACTGAAGGGGACTCGACTTTTAGATTGCTCCAATAAAATGATCAAACCCTTTATTCTTTTTTAAGCCGGTTTTACTTGACTGCGCGCGGCAATAGTTGCAGCCAAAACCACTACCTTCCGCGTCAAAATTTGCACGAACAATGGATTATCCGTTGCGTCAATGGTTGCAGTGGCAACCACTTTCATTCCACCCGGGTCCCGGGTCCGGGAGCAGAAGAGTCTGGCGTAGCATCGCGGCGGACCCGAGGGCCGCCGAGGCCCGTGCGCGTGCGAGGAGAAGAAGTGAAGGCGCGATTCTCATGGATGGTGATGGCCGTGCTGCTGCTGATGCCCCTGGGGGCCCTGGCGGCGCCCAAGCGGCTGGTGCTGCTCTTCACGGGAGACAACCGGGGGGAGATCGCCCCTTGCGGCTGCAAGGATGAGCCACGGGGCGGACTGGCCCGGAGGAAGCTGGCCATCGAGGCGGAGCGGGCCCGGGGCCTGCCCACGGTGTTGATGGACGCGGGCAACGCCCTCTTCCGCGAGAAGGTGCGCCGGGAGGAGAGCGTGGTCCACCAGAAGGCACAGCTGGTGCTCGAGCAGATGGAGGCGCAGGGCACGGTGGCCATGGCGGTGGGGGAGTACGACCTGTCGCAGGGCCTGCCCTACCTCCAGAAGCTCACGCGGGCGCGCAAGAAGATGAAGCTGCTGTCGGCCAACCTGGTGGACAAGGCCGGCAAGGCGCCCTTCGCGCCCTCCCTGGTGGTGGAAGCCGGAGGACTGAAGGTGGGCGTGGTGGGCGTGTCCCCCGAGGGCGCGCCCACCGGGGAGCCCGGGCTGAAGGGGCTGCCTCCGGTGGAGAGCGCGCTGGCCGAGGCGCGCAAGCTGCGCAAGACGAAGAAGGTGGACGTGGTGGTGGTGCTGGCGGCGGTGCCCTATCAGGAGGCCGTGAAGATGGCCCTGCGGGCCGGGGACGCGGTGGACTTCGTGGTGCAGTCCCACGAGGCGAGGGGCATGGGCATTGGCGAGCTGGTGGGCAGCCACGCCGCCGTCTTCCCCGCGGGGGAGCTCGGCAAGCAGGTGACGCGGCTGGAGCTGAGCGTGGAGGGGCCGGGGCCCTCGAAGGACCTGGGCTCGGGCTCGCGGGCCCGCCAGCAGCTGCGGGTGGTGGAGGACAACCTCCTGAAGGCGCAGGAGCGGTTCGCCAGCGCCAGGGACGAGCCCACGCGCGGCGAGCTCACCCGCACCATCCAGGAGCTGGAGGGCCGCATGCGGCAGCTCGAGACCGAGGTGGACGTGAAGCCGCCCGCCGGCGGGCGCGCGCACCAGCTCTCCTACCTCACCCTGGGCCAGGCGATGCCGGACGACCCGGCCCTGAAGCAGCGGGTGGATCAGATCGAGCCGGTCGGCTCGGTCACCGCGAAGAACTGACGGGCAAAAAAAGCGGGTGCCCGTCTCCGGGCACCCGCTGGGAGCTTCACCGGAGGATGCCGGGCGTTACGGGCAATCCGACGGCTTCACGAAGGACTCGGTGACCGACGGCACCGTCGCGCCCTTCGAGCGGATGAGGGTGGCACTCGCGCCGACGCCGACGCCGTACTTGGCGAACGCGCTCCACACCAGGCAGCGGTGCACATTGCCGGCATTGGCCACCGACTGCAGGATGCCATCGCGCATGTGCTCGTAGTACGGAGCGGCCGGCGTGTAGTTCATGCCGTCCACCAGGTAGCCCATCAGCGTGTCCTTGGACACGCCCGCGGCCTGGAAGTTGAGCCACAGCTGCCAGCCAATCGCACCGTACACCTCGCCATCGAAGTGCACGCCGCTGCCCGTCACGTTCCCGTAGGTGCGCGGGTAGTTGGTGTACGGCGCGCTGCGGATGCCCATGTCGCTCGAGGCCGAGTACTCACCCACGCGGTCGTTGTCGTTGAGGATCACCGCCAGCACGTCGCTCATGCCCTCGCCGATGGCACCGGAGATGGGGCCGCTCATGGAGCCGATCATGCGCCAGGTCAGGCCGTGCCCGTACTCGTGGTAGACGACGTCGGAGTCCACCGACGAGTCGCGCTGCAGCGGCGCCGACAGGGACTTGCGGATGGTGCCGAACACGCCGGTGACCGAGCGCAGCGTCGCGCCCGTGGTCTGGCCGACGAACACGGACGGGATGGTGATGGTGTTGTCCGTGCCGCCCATCGTCATCACGCCATCGCCCGCGTTGTTGGCGATGATGGCCCCCGTGGCGCCCGCGAGCTGCGCGTTCTTCACCTTCACCGAGAAGCCGCACGTGCCGCGGTCGATCAGCGCGAGCTTCCCGGTGAGCGAGCCGGCCGCAAGGGCCTCGCAGCCATCCGAGGTGGCGCCCACGCCGTCATTGACGAGCACGATGTCACCGGTGACGCCCGTGGTGGTGAGCACCGGGCCGAACGCGGCGTCACCCTGCGCCACGTAGTTGCCGGCGATGGACGCCGGCAGCTGCACGTTGACCTGGTGGGTGCCCACGCCCGTCCACAGGTACATCTGCATGCGCGGGTTGGAGCCGTCGGCCGGCGTCGCGAAGTTGGCGTTGTCGGTACCGCTGCCGTCCTGCGCCTCGGCGTCCACGGAGTCGCTGCCCGCGCCGCCCTTGCCGAAGTTGTTCTCCTGGAAGTTCAGCGCCGCCTCGTTGAAGCCGTAGCGGTAGAGCGTGTCGTGGATGACGTTGTTGAGGTAGAACAGGTTCTGCACGGACACGTCGCGGTTGAGGCTGGTGGTGGGCGCCTGCGCCAGGTCCGCCACGGCGAGGAAGTCCCCGTTCGTCACCGCGGTGCCACCGGTGTCCGGGGCGTTGTTCGCGTCCGCGTCCAGGTAGGCCCGGACGTTGTTGCCGGCGATCAGCCGCGTGGTGAGGCCCGAGGTGTTGAGCCAGCCGATGGGCGACTGCGCGTTGCCCGTGCCCGCGCCGCTCACGATGGCCTGCGGGGTCTTCGTGGGATCATTCGTGAAGACGTTGTACCGGTCGTTGGCGGTGCGCGACTCGGTGGAGAGCACCCGGCCCTCGCCGCTGACCAGCGTGTGCGTGAGCTGATTGCTCCTGGCCGTCCACGTCTCCACCAGGAAGCCCGTGCGGAGCGCGCCGTTGGCCGACGCGTAGGCGACGCGCTCGGCCGTCGGGCCGCGGTGGAAGAAGGCGCCACCGGCGAAGGAGACGGTGTTGCCCTCGCGCGACTGCTCCGCCGGCTGCGTGTCGCGCAGCTCGGGATAGAGGTGGCGCAGCGCGAGGCCCACCGCGTCGGACTCGGACACGCGCGCCGAGACCACCGGGCCCGCGGCCGCCGTACCATCGATGAAGTGGATCAGCTCGCCACGGCCGTTCACCGCCGCCTTGGCGTAGGCGCCGTGAACGCGCAGGCCCCCCACGTACTGCTCGAAACGGACGTGGGTGATGTCACCCTGGCGCGCCTCGCTCGCGCGCAGGGAGCCCACGGTCATCTCGGAGGCCCCCCGCGAGCGCAGGAAGCCGGCCGCGATCGCGCTCGCCCCGGAGCGCGAAGGCGCCGTCAGGGCGCGCTCCGACTGGTACACCCGCGCCCGCGCCTCCGCGACCTCGTCACCCGAGGCGGGGGCGGCACTGGCGACACTCGAAAACGTCACAAGTCCAATCACTGCGTTGCGCAGACGCATGTCTTCTCCCGATGGGTACCACGTGGAGGAAAAACGTGAACTGCTCGCGATTCATAAGAAATCTGGAAGACAAAATAAAGCGAAATTGTGTCACATCCGTACTTTTATTGCAGGACTGGAAGGCCGGCGCCCAGCGAACCCAGGGGGGCGGGTGGAGCTGGAGCGCTCGCGAGCCGGGTACGCCTACACGATGGCGTGGGCGAGGATCCGCTCGAAGACGCGCGGATTCGAGCCCAGCCAGCGCACCAGGGGACGGCGCAGCGCGGGCCTGCGCGCCAGCATCAACATGGCCCCCGTCAGCCACGCGTACTTGCGGAACGCACGCTGGAAGACCCGCTCGTAGGGCAGCAGGGACTCGCGCGTTCCGCCCTTCGCCAACGCGTCCGGCAGCACGTTTCCCAGCGCCTCCGCGCACGTGAAGGCCAGGGACAACCCCTCCCCCGTCACCGCGTCCACGTACCCCGCCGCGTCCCCCACCAGCGCGAAGCGGTCCGCCACCCGCGCCCGCGCCGCCCTCGCCAGCGGCCCCGCCCCCCGCGCCTTCGAGTCCGGCTCCGCGCCCACCACCCGCTCGGCCAGCGAGGGAAAGCGCGCGAGCAGCGAGTCGAAGCCGATGCGCCCCGGCAGCCCGTCCGTCCACAGGAAGGCCACCCCCACCCGCTCCTCACCCGCTGGCGTCACGTACGCCTCCACGCCGTCCGACAGGTGAACCTCCACGAAGGGCGCCCATGGCTTCATCCGGAAGTGCCGCCGCAGCCCGAAACGCCTCGGCCCCGCCACCTGCAACTCCAGCCCCTCGGCGCGCCGCAGCGGCGAGGCCAGCCCGTCCGCCGCCACCAGCATCCGCGCCCGCAGCGGCCCGGCCGCCGTCTCCACCTCCCACCCGTCCCCCGTGCGCCGCTGGCCCACCACCGCGCAGTGCTCGCGCAGCTCCACGCCGAGCGCCCGGGCCCTCGCGGCCATCGCCGTCACCAGCGCCACCCGCCGCACGCCCAGCCCTCCGGGCGCCGGCAACCGGCCCTCCGCGCCGCTCCCGTCCTCCTGCACGTAACGGATGCCCACGAAGGGAGCACACTCGCGCCTGTCCAGCAGCGACAGCGCCCCGAAGCGCTCCAGCGCCGCCACGCCCGAGGGCATCAGCCCCTCCCCACACGCCTTGTCCGGCGGCACCGTGGCGCGCTCCAGCACCACCGTGTTGAGGCCCCGCTTCGCCGCGGTGAGCGCCACCGCCAGCCCCGCGGGCCCTCCTCCCACCACCGCCACGTCCCAGGCGCTCACCCGTCCCGCCCCGAGCGGGCGAAGGCCAGCGCGCTCTTCGCCATCTCCACCACCAGCCCCACCGTCCCCACCTTCTTCGGCGCCGTCAGCTCCTCCGCCAGGTAGCGCCGCAACGCCTCGCTCCGGCGCAGCTTCCCGCTCGAGGTGCGCGGCAGCGTCCCCGGCTCCAACACCCGCACCGTGTGCGCCTTCACGCCCGTGCCCGCCAGCACCGCCTCGCGAATCCGCTCCTCCAGGCCCGCTGCTTCCGCGCCCGGCGCGTGCTCGGCCAGTATCAGCAGCGCTTCGTCGTTCTCCCCCTCGGGCGTGAAGCCCAGCGCCACCGCGCAGCCCGTGCGCAGGCCCTCCACCCCCTCCAGGCACTCCTCGAACTCCTGCGGCGCGTGGTTGGCCCCGCGGATGATGACCAGGTCCTTCGCGCGGCCCGTGAGGTACAGCTCCCCGTCCGCCTCGAAGCCCAGGTCTCCCGTGTCCAGCCAGCCCTCGGCGTCCAGCGCATGCGCCGTCGCCTCCGGGAGGCCCACGTACCCCGCCATCACCGAGGGCCCTCGCGCGAACACCCGCCCCACCCGCCGCTCCTCCACCCCGTGGCCCAGCTCGTCCCGCACCCGCACCTCGAAGCCCGGCACCGGACGCCCCACGGACACCACCTCGCGCGCGCCGTCCACCACGCGCCGCTCCGTGGCCAGCACCCGCGCGTCCACGCCCAGCGCGCGCGGCCCTCGTCCCGCGGGCGGGAAGGTGACGGCCAGCGTGGCCTCGCTCAGCCCGTACACCGGCCGCAGCGAGCCCGCCTGGAAGCCCCACCGCGAGAAGCGCTCCGTGAAGAGGCGCAGCGTCTCCACCGACACCGGCTCCGCGCCGTTGAGCGCGTGCATCCAGCCCGACAGGTCCACTCCCTCCAGGTCCGCGTCCTTCACCCGCTTGAGGCACAGCCCGTAGGCGAAGTTGGGCGCGGGCGAGACGAAGCCCCGGTGCCTCGACAGCGCGCGCAGCCACAGCGCCGGCCGCGCGAGGAACACCTCGGGGGGAATCAGCACCATGCCGCCCGGGTAGTACACCGCCGACAGCAGACAGCCGATGAGGCCCATGTCGTGGTACAGCGGCAGCCAGGACACGCCCACCGGCTCCCGGTCCACCGGCCGCGGCAGCTCCGCCTCCAGCGCCGCCAGTTGCGCCATCAGGTGGCCCTGCCGCAGCCCCACCGGCTTCGGGTCCACCGTCGAGCCCGAGGAGAACTGGATGACGGCGAGCGACTCGGGCGTGACGCGCTCGGCCAGGTCCCCGTCCTCGCGCGCCACCTCCTCCACCGTGTGGCAGCCGAGCCTCGGACGCGCCGCCGCCACGGACTCGCCCAGCAGCAGCCGCACCTTCGCGTCCGTGAGCACCACCACCGCGGCCGACACCTCCAGCATGCGCGCGGTGGAGCGGTGGTACTCCTCCAACCGGCCCAACCGCACCGGCGGATAGAGCGGCACCGGCACCGCGCCCGCCAGCAGCGCGCCGAAGAAGGCATCCATGAAGCCCGGCGAGGTGGGCAGCAGCAACGCCACGCGCTCGCCCGGAGCCACCCCCAGACGCCTCAGGCCCGCGGCGAAGCGGCGCGCCCGCCCATACACCTGCGCCCAGGACAGCGGCGTCTCGCGCTCGCTGGCGTCCACGAAGACGAGCCCCAGCGGACTCCGCGCCGCGGCGGCGAGCGCCTCGTTGACGGTGGCGTGCTTCAGCGCCGGCAGCGCCGGGCCCTTCACGGGGCACCTCCCGAGGCCGCCGCCCGAGGCGCCTCGGCGGCCTTCGCGGCCACCAGGCGCATCAGGTCACCCACGGTGTTCACCCCCACCGAGTCCTCCATGGAGAGGCGGATGCGGAAGTGGTTCTCCAGCTCCACCGCCAGCACCGTCAGCCCCATGCTGTCCAGCCGCAGGTCCTTCATCAGGTGGTGCGAGGGCTCCACCTCCTCCTGCCACTCCAGCTCCTGGGAGACGATGCGGCGTATCTCGCGAAGCACGGCGAGCTCGTTCTCAACCACGGGGCACCTCCGGAATGAAGCGGGGCTTGTCAGAGAAGGCCTCGGCGTAGAGCGCGCCCAGGGCCTCCTCCTCGGCGCGGATGCGCACGCGGAGCAGCAGGGCGTTGCCCAGCGAGAAGACGAGGGCCGTCACCCAGGCCCCATGAATGAGCGGCACCGCGGCCAGCTCCAGCACCACCGCCACGTAGTTGGGGTGGCGCAGGAAGCGGTACGGCCCGCGTGTCACCGGCGCCAGGCCGGGCACCACGATGATGCGCGTGTTCCACCGGTCTCCCAGCGAGGCGATGGCCCAGTAGCGCAGCGCCTGCGCCACCAGCGCCACGCCCAGCGCCCCGAGGCCGAGCGCCCCCGGGAATGGACGGGAGAGCCCCACCACCTCGGCCACGCACGCCACCAGGAAGAGCGAGTGCAGCACCACCATCACCCGGTAGTGGGCCTGTCCCGTCTCCACCCCACCACGCGCGAAGGCACGCGCCGCGTTGCGCTTGGAAAGGACGAGCTCCACCAGCCGCTCGGCGCCGAGCAGCCCCAGGAAGCCGAGATAGCCCGCGAGTGAGCTCACCATCGCAGCAGCACCAGCTCGGCGCAGAAGCCCGGGCCCATGGCCATCATCACGCCCCAGTCCCCGGGCCGGGCCTCGCCCGACTCGAGCATCTCGCCCAGCACGAAGAGCACCGAGGCCGAGGACAGGTTGCCCACCTCGCGCAGCGACGCCCACGAGCGCGCCAGCGCGTCCGGCGGCAGCTCCAGCGCCTCCTCGAAGGCCTGCAACACCTTGGGGCCACCGGTGTGCGCCACCCAGTGCTTCACGTCCTTCCGTGTGAGGCCATGCTCGGCGAGGAAGCCATCCACGTCCCGGCCGATGAACTCGCGCGCCAGCTGCGGCACCTTCGCCGACAGCACCACCTTGAAGCCCGTGTCCACCACGTCCCAGCCCATGATGCGCTCGGTGTCCGGGTACATCACCGAGCGCGTGGCCACGACGCGAGGGCCGGCGCCGGAGCGCTCGCCGCCCTGCAACACGACGCACGCCGCCCCGTCTCCGAAGAGGCCCGAGGCGATGATGTTGGGAATGGACAGGTCCTCGCGCTGCAGCGTCAGCGAGCACAGCTCCACGGAGATGAGCAGCGCCGTGTGGCCCTTCCACGCCCGGAGGTAGTCCGAGGCGCGCGCCGTGCCCGCCGCGCCCGCCACGCAACCGAGCCCGAAGATGGGCGTGCGCTTCATGTCCGGACGCATGCCCAGCCGGTTCATCAGCCGCGCCTCGATGCTCGGCGTGGCGATGCCCGTCACGGTGACGAAGAAGACGTGGTCCACGTCCTGGGGGGTGAGCCCCGCTCGGTCCAACGCCTTGCGCACCACCTGCTCGCCCAGGTCCGTGGCGACTTGAATCCAGGCGTCGTTGCGCTGCTGGAACGTGACGAGCTTGGGGTACTGCTCGATGGGCAGCGCGAGGAACCGCCCATCCACCTGTACCGAGCGGTGCAAGTCCTCGAGCCGCTCGAGGTTGTAATGGCGGGTGGCCCAGAGCTCGCGCAGGGCGCCGATGATCTGGTCCTGGCGGGCGTAGTGGGGAGGAAGCATTCGCTCCACCGCGCGGATGACGGGGAGAGAGTCCTGACCTGATGCGGAGTTCATCGGCGCCGTCCCTGTAAGGGTAGGGAGCGACGGTTGCTCACCCAGGAGGGTGCGAGCAATGGGGAAACGCGCGAAAGCGGCGAGCGCGCCTGTCGTCTTGTTCACAACACCTCGGCTGCCACCCAGCGCGCCTCGCAGGGACATCCACAGCACAGCCTGGGCAGAGCGATTCACACCCGCGGGACACACGAGGGGTCCCCGGCCGTCTCCGGGTGGACAGCAGCCCCGTCAAATGTCAGGGGCACGCCGGTTGCTGAGGGGCCTCGGGCATGCACCGTGCCTTCCTGCTGTGTGCCTTGATGGGTGTCATGCTCTGGGGTCCCGATGCCGAGGCCGCTCGCCGCGCTTCCTCGAGCCGGAGCACCCGCAACACCTCCGGCATGCTCGCCAGCCGCGCCGCCGCCCGCGCCTCCCTCTGGGTGGGCCTTCCCTCCCTGCGCAGGGTGAGCCACTCCGTGAACGATGACTGCTCCGGCCTCGCCAACCTCGCCTACCGCAAACGCGGCCTGAGCCTCCTGCCCGAGCGCACCCTCCCCGGTGAGAACGGCGTGGCCGCCATCTACCGCAAGGCCAGGAGCCTCGGCTCGCTCCACGAGACCCCTCGCCCGGGAGACCTCGTCTTCTTCCGCGAGACGTATGACCGCAACCGCGACGGCCGGCGCAACGACGGCCTCACGCACATCGGCGTCGTCGAGCGCGTGGACCGCGACGGCACCGTCACCTTCGTGCACCGCGCGGGCGGAGGTGTGAAGCGCGCGAAGCTCCACCTGCACCAACCCGCCCTCCGCCGGGACGCGAAGGGCCGCGTGCTCAACGACTACCTGCGCCGCCCCGAGAAGAAGGCCACCTATCCGCGGCTGGCTGGAGAGCTGCTCGCGGGCTTCGCCACCGTGGACCAGCGGTGGTTCACCTCGCCTTGACGACGCACGCCCCGTGGATAACTCCACGGGGCGCGTCCGGCCCGGGATTCCCGGGTCACCACTACCGGGTCACCACTACCGGGTCTCTACTGCGGCAGCGGCGCCGCCTCGTCCGTCTCGCGGGGCACCTGCATGCGCGGCTCGGTCTGGATGAGCTCGTTGAACATGACCTCCAGCTGCTCACCCATGACGGCCAGCTCCTCCCTGGTCATGAGCTTCTTCACGCTCTTGAAGAGCTCCTTCTCCTCCTCCTCGACGTGGTGCTCCACCATCTCCTGGAGCACCTTCATCTTCGCCTTGAACTGCGCGTCGGAGGGGTCCATGTCGAGCAGGTCCGCGATCACCCGCTTCACCGCCAGGTGCTCCTCCACCGCCTCCTGGAGCTTGTCCGCCGTGGGGCCCACGTAGACGCTGGGGTAGAAGAGCTTCTCCTCGATGGTCGCGTGCGCCGCGAGGTTGTCCGCGATGCGCGCGAACAGGTCCAGCAACACCTGCTCGCCCTTGCCCTCGCTGGCCTTCTCGAACTTCTCGAACAGCTCGTCCACCTCGCGGTGCTGCTGCTTCAACAACTCGATGGCGTCCACCATGGTGTCTCCACTCCTGCGTGGGTTTGTGTGAGCGTTCTCTGACCGGCCTAACTTCGACACGGTGCGTGGAGACGCCAACGGGAAGATCCTTCCCCCGTGGAAACGCCTCCCCACGCCTGCCCCCCCGCTCCCCGGCCGGACGGAAGCACTCCGAAACCGTGGACGGTGGTGCCCCGGCTGCGGTTCACTGGGAGCCGTGATGACTCCTCACGACGCAGAGAAGGCCCTGGTGGACGCGGAAGTGGTGCCATGCGTGGAGGCGTCCCTCGCGGACGCCCGCAGGCTCGTGGAGGCATGCCTCGCCGAGGGCGTGCCCGCGCTCGTCCACCGCGAGGCGTGCAGCAAGCCCTCGTGCTCCCCGAAGTTCCAGGTGCTCGTGCGCCCCGAGGACGCGCCCCGCGTCGCGGGCCTCCTCCAACAGCGCTGGCTGGACACCCTCCAGCGCGAGGGGCTCGTCCCCGAGGGACAGCTCATGCGGGCGGTGCCCGAGGAGGGCGAGCCTCCCTGCCCCGCATGCGGTACGGCGGCGCCCCTGGTGCGGGGCGCGTGCAGCGACTGCGGCCTCCAGCTCGAGTGAGCTACGGGCTGCTGGCGGAAGCCGACTCGTGCGGACGCTCCACCACCTCGGCGGAGGGCGCCTTCGCGGGCTCGAGCAGCGTGAGATCCGCCACCACCGGGTAGTGGTCCGACGCCTTCACGCGCAACACCTTGCTGTGCCGGGGCATGAAACGGTCGCTCGCCAGCACGTAGTCGATGCGCAGGTTGGGGATGACGGGCAGCGGGTACGTGTCCGCGCTCCCCTCGCCCCGCAGCTCGAAGACGTCCGCCAGCTCGCGCTTGAAGAGCCGCAGCGAGCCCGAGTCGGGCGTGTCGTTCATGTCCCCCATGAGCAGCTTGGGCCGCGGATCCGCCGCCATCAGCTTCATGATGGCCGCGCTCTGACGCACGCGGACGCCGCCGTTGAAGGGACGCCGGGTGAGGTGGGTGACATAGACGCTCACGTCCTGCCCGTGCACCTTCATGTTGACGCGCGCCACGGTGCGCGGCTCGGTGCCCGTCTCCACCGGCAGCGGGTGCTGCTCCACCGACTCCAGCGGGAAGCGGGAAAGGAGCGCCACACCGTAGTCACCGCCGTACAGGCTGGTGGTGCGGAAGTGGGCGAAGTACTTCAGGCCGGTGCGCCGGGCCAGCTCGGCGGGCTGATCCAACCCGTTGGCGCGATGCGAGCCGACGTCCACCTCCTGCAGCGCGACGATGTCGGGCGAGGCGGAGCGGATGACCTCCGCCACCTTGTCCAGGCCGCGAATGGCCGACTGGATGTTGAAGGTCATCACCCGCAGATCGCCCTCGCCCCGTGAGGACACGGGAACCGCCAGGGCCCCGGGGGCCGAGAGCGTCACCTGTGCCGCGTCGGCGCGGAGGGACGAGGGGGAGGAGGCACACGCGAGGGAGCTCGCGAGGAACAGGCCGGCCAGGAGTCGGTCGATTCGCATGGAAGGGGGCGATGATGTCAGCAATCCCCCGCACCGTCTTCCCTCCCCCTGCGAGTCAGGCCGGAGGGCAACCAGGCGGGCGCGCCCCTACGCCCACGCGAAGGCCTCGCGCAGCGCCTCCTTGCCCCCCTTCTCCAGCACCTGGCCGTGGCACGGCACCACGCGCTCGAAGTCCCAGCCGAGCACGCGCTCCTTCCAGGCCCGCAGCGCCGCCTTGTCCTTCACCATGGACTTGAGCAGCCACGTGGCCGCCAGCTTCCCGTACGCCCCGCACAGCTTCAGGTACGTGCGCGTCAGCCACGAGGGCGTCTCGTGGATGTTGAAGGCCAGGTCGGTGAGCAGCAGCGTGCGGCTGGGGCGGTGGAAGAAGGCGAACTCCTCGAGCTTGGGGATGCCGTGCGCCAGCAGCAGCTCGAGCGTGGGCGACTGGCCCACGTCCATCACGTCCGACAGCTCCACGTCGATGCGCAGGTCCGGCCGCTTCGCGCGCAGCCCCGCGGGCGCGAGCACCTTCGCCGCCGGGTACGCCGCGGCCCAGTCCCCCAGCGACAGGTGGTGCATGGTGTTGGGCGCCACCAGGAAGCGCACCGGCCCCAGCGCATCCACCGCGCCCTTCGTCTCCGCGTCCAGCTTCACCGGCGAGTGCAGCCACAGGCCTCCGTCCGGCAGGCGGATCACCGTCATCCGGCCGCCCAGGGCCATCCCCCCGATGCGGAAGGGCACATCCAGGACGAAGAGGTCATCGGACAGCGGGCGCAGCATGGCATGGCTCCTTGTGTCGACCGGCTCCCCCGAATCCACCCCAGGGCGGGAAGACGCGCCAGCATTCTTCCCCGCGACGGCCGGGGCGGGGCCACCGCACGGAAAGAAGACGTCCCCCGGGGTGTTTGGCGCATGATGCGCCCCATGCCGCGACCCCCTCCCCTGCCAGGACCCTCCCTGTCCTCCGCCCTCGGAGAGCTCGCGCGCACCCAGCAGCGGGCCGGGCGCTCCGCCACGGTGGGACTGGCGCTGCTCGGCGTGGTCGCGCTGGCCAGCCCCCTGCTCGGCTACCGCGAGGACCTTCAAAATGCCCGCGAGGAGGTGCTCGGCAACCTCTCCAGCCAGGCCCAGGTGCAGGCCGAGGCGCTGGGCGTGCACCTCGGACTGCTGGAGGCGGAGCTGCGCCGGCTGGCCGAGCACCCCCAGCTCATCCCCGAGGACGGCCCCTCCGGCCTGGAGGCGGCCATGCTGGACAACGCCTTCCACCACTCGCCCCTCTTCTCCGAGGGCGTGGCCCTGCTCACCGCCTCGGGGCGCCGCGTGTGGAGTGATCCGCCGCAGATGTCGCTGGGGGCCTCGCCGCTGACGTCCCGCACCTGGTTCCGCCGGGTGCTGGAGGAGGGCGTGTCGGAAATCCACCTGCTGGAGGGGACGGACGGGCCGCTGGTGGTGGCGGTGCCCGTGCGGCACGGAGGAAAGGTGACGGGCCTGCTGGTGGGCGAGCTGCGCGCGGGAGCCCGTCCGCTGCCGGGCGTGCGCTCGGGGGGCGCGGACATGTCGCTGCTGCTGGACGAGCAGGGCCAGCTCCTGCTGCCCGTGCCCCCGCCGCGCTTCCGCTGGAACGCGGAGCTCGCCACGCGCGTGCGGGCCCTGGCGGACGCCCCCGGCCCCATCGTGCTGGACGACACGCACATGCTGGGCGCGGCGGCCCGCGTCCCCTTCCAGGGCGTCAACAACCTGCTGCTGGCGGTGCTGGAGGACGAGGAGCGGGACATCGCCCGGCTGCGGCGGCGCTTCCTCGGGCAGCTGCTCTTCCACGTGGCCCTGCTGGGCAGCACCCTGCTGCTCTTCACCTTCCTGCTGCGGCGCTCGTACCGCACGCTGCTGGCCGGAGAGGAGCGGCTGCGCCACCAGGAGACGATGGCCGCGCTGGGCGCCGCCAGCCAGCTCATCGCCCACGAGGTGAAGAACGCCCTCAACGGCATCCAGGCGGCCCTCTCGCTGATGAAGCCCGCCGCCTCCGCCGGAGAGGTGGCCCTGCCCGTCCTGCGCTCGCAGATACAGCGGCTGGGACACCTGGCCCGCTCGCTGCTGTCCTTCGGCGCCCCGCGCGCCGCCCCCGCGCGCCGCTCCTGCGAGCTGCGCCTGCTGGTGGAGGAGGCCCTCCAGTCGGTGCGCCTGCTGCCGGAGGCCGAGGACGTGGCCCTGGAGGTGCACCTGGCCGAGGGCCTCACCGTGCATGCCGACCCGGCGCTGCTGGTGTCCGCCATCGACAACCTGGTGCGCAACGCCGTGGAGGCGGGCGCGGTGGCGCACGACACGGGCCTGCGTCCCTCGCCGTGGGTGCGGGTGAGCCTCGCGCGCGAGGACACCGAGGCCGTCGTGCGCGTGGAGGACAACGCGGGCGGCGTGGACCCGGACCTCGAGCCGCGCCTGTGGGAGCCCTTCGCCACCGCGCGCGCCAAGGGCGTGGGCCTGGGACTGCCCATGGCCCGCACCGCCGTGGAGTCCCACGGGGGCCACCTCACCTATACCCGCCTGCCCGATGGCAGCCGCTTCACCCTGCGCCTGCCCCTGGAGAGCATGTCATGAGCACCTCCCTGCTCCTGGTGGATGACGACCGCAGCTTCGCCTCGCTGGCCGCCTCCGTGCTCACCCACGAGGGCTTCCGCGTCCGCACCGCGCGCTCCCTGCACGAGACGCGCGCCGCCCTCGCCCGCGAGGCCCCCGACCTCGTCATCCTCGACCGCCGCCTCCCGGATGGGGACGGGCTCGCCTTCCTGCCGGAGCTGCGCACGCTCGTCCCCGGCGCCGTGGTGCTCATGGCCACGGCGCACGGGGACATCGCCAGCGCGGTGGAGGCCATCAAGGCCGGCGCGCGCGACTACCTCTCCAAGCCCGTGGAGCTGGATGACCTGGTGCTGCGCGCCCGCCGCGCCGCCGAGGACGTGCAGCTGCAGGAGCGCCTGCGCCGCGCCGAGAGCGCGCTGGGCGGCCGCCACCGCATGCAGGTGCCGCGCTCGCCCGCCATGCGCCACACGCTGCAGATGCTCGAGCGCATCGCCACCTCGCCGCGCAGCCCCGTGCTGCTGCTGGGGGAGACGGGCGTGGGCAAGGAGGTGCTCGCCCGCCACCTGCACGTGCTGCGCGAGGAGCAGGGGCCCTTCGTCCACGTCAACTGCGCCGCCCTGCCGGACACCATGGTGGAGAGCGAGCTGTTCGGCCACGAGCGCGGTGCCTTCACCGACGCGCGCACCGCCCGGCGCGGCCTGGTGGAGGTGGCCAACGGCGGCCTGCTCTTCCTCGACGAGGTGGGCGAGCTGCCCCTGCCGCTGCAGGCCAAGCTGCTCACCTTCCTGGACAAGGGCGCCTTCCGGCGGCTGGGCGGCAGCACCGAGCTGAGCAGCACCGCGCGCGTGGTGGCCGCCACCAACCGGGACCTCAACCAGGAGGTGGCCGCCGGCCGCTTCCGCGAGGACCTCTACTTCCGCCTGAGCGTCTTCAAGGTGGACATCCCCCCGCTGCGCGAGCGCCGCGAGGACGTGCTCCCCCTGGCCGAGTCGCTGGTGGCCGAGCTGTGCGCGGAGCTGGGCCGCCGCCCGGTGGGCTTCTCCGCCGCCGCGCGCGAGCGGCTCGGGCGCTACCCCTTCCCCGGCAACGTGCGCGAGCTGCGCAACGTGCTCGAGCGCGCCCTGGTGCTCGAGCCCGGCCCCAACCTGGAGCTGGAGGCGCTCGCGCCCCGTCCCGGCGGCCCCGCCCAGCTGTCCGACCCCCACGCCTTCGTCGTGGCCGGCCCCCCGCCTCCCCTGGAGGAGGTCGAGCGGCGGTACGTGCGCCATGTCCTCGAGCGCCTGGAAGGCCGCCGCATGGATGCCGCCCGGGCGCTCGGCATCTCCTACCCCACCTTCCTGCGCAAGCTCGGCGAGGAGTAGGCCGCGGAGAGCAGGCAGGCGGTTCAAGGTTCTTTCATCGCCGCCGGGCCCCACTTCAAATTTCTTGAAGTCCTCCGGGCCTCCCTCGACACGCTTCCGAGGGAAGCCCCCCTCCACACCCCTTGGCACGGCCCTTGCCCTGTAGGGGCGGACACGCGGCGTGATCCTCCCGGGGAGCACGCCGCCTTCTGGGTGTGGAGGCTGAGAGAATGAAGTCCAACGAGCAGAAGGCCGGTGAAGCCGGCTCGCTCCGGGCGGTGCTGGCCAGTGATGGGCCCGCCTCCCTGGTGGTCTTCCTGGTGGCCCTGCCGTTGTGCATGGGCATCGCCCTGGCCTCGGGCGCCCCCATCATGTCCGGGCTCATCGCCGGAGTGGTGGGCGGGCTGGTGGTGGGGCTCTTCGGCGGCGTGCCGCTGCTGGTGAGCGGCCCGGCGGCCGGCCTGGCGGTGATGGTGTTCGGCTTCATCCAGGACCTGGGCTTCGCGGCCACGTGCGCCGCGGTGGCGGCCGCGGGCCTCATCCAGATGGCGCTCGGCGGCATGAAGGTGGCGCGCGCGGCGCTGGGCATCTCCCCGGCCGTCATCCACGGCATGCTCGCCGGTATCGGCATCCTCATCGTGCTGGGCCAGCTGCACATCGTGCTGGGCGGCGCGCCCCAGTCCAACGCCTGGGCCAACCTGCGTGAGCTCCCCGGGCAGATCGCCGGCCTGCACGGCCCGGCGACCCTCCTGGGCCTCGTCACGATTGGCATCCTGGTGCTCTGGCAGGTGATGCCCAACAATGCCCTCAAGAAGGTGCCCGGCCCGCTGGTGGCGGTGGTGGCCGGCTCGGTGGCCGCGGCCGTGTGGGGCACGGACGTGAAGCGGGTGGAGCTGACCGGCAGCCTCTTCGAGAGCATCCAGCTGCCCGCGCTGCCCACGAACTGGGGCGCCTTCGCGGCGGCGGTGTTCTCCCTGGCCCTGGTGGCCAGCGCCGAGTCGCTGCTGAGCGCGGTGGCCACGGACAAGCTGCACACCGGCCCGCGCGCCAACCTGGACAAGGAGCTGTTCGCCCAGGGCATGGCCAACACGCTCTCCGGCCTGATGGGCGGCCTGCCCATCACCGGCGTCATCGTGCGCAGCGCCGCCAACATCTCCGCGGGCGCCAGGACGCGCGCCTCCGCCATCCTGCACGGCGTGTGGATGCTGCTCTTCGTGTCCCTGCTGGGCGCGCACCTGGGCCTGGTGCCCCTCACCGTGCTGGCCGGCCTGCTCGTCCACGTGGGCGCCAAGCTGGTCAACCTGCACCACATCCAGGAGCTGCGGAAGCGCGGTGAGCTGTCCGTGTACGTGGTGACGGTGGCCGGCGTGGTGGGCATCAACCTGCTGGCCGGTAT
The DNA here is from genome assembly GCF_057119385.1 of Archangium sp. Lineage (NCBI taxonomy): Bacteria > Pseudomonadati > Myxococcota > Myxococcia > Myxococcales > Archangiaceae > Archangium > Archangium sp. Next base: position 31,076 of record NZ_DBNGVP010000121.1, read on the forward strand.
CGCCCTGGGCTTCGCGGTGGCGGTGGCGCGGCTGCTGTGGCGGCTGGGCCGCGTGCAGGTGGACGTGAAGAAGCAGGGCGAGGTGCACCAGGTGCGCGTGGGCGGCGCCCTCACCTTCGTGGGCGTGCCCCAGCTGTCCTCCGCGCTCGCCGCCGTGCCCACCGGCGCCCACGTGGAGCTGGACCTCGCCGTCGAGACGCTCGACCACTCCGGCTACGAGGCCCTCGAGAGCTGGTGTCAGAACCATCGCAAGACGGGCGGCAAGGTGTGGATGGAGCCGCTCGAGGAGGTGTGGACGCGCAAGGGCTCCACTCCCGTCAACAAGTCCGCTGTGTCTGTTTCCCCCACCCTCTCTTCGGAAAGCGCTTGATCATGAAGAAGCTCGTTCAAGGACTCCTCGACTTCCAGCGGCACAGCCTTCCCGCCTACCGCGCCACCTTCGCGCGCCTGGCCCATGGACAGACGCCGGACTGTCTCTTCATCGCCTGCTCCGACAGCCGGGTGGTGCCCAACCTCTTCGCGTCCACCAACCCGGGGGACCTCTTCGTCATGCGCAACGTGGGCAACATGGTGCCCCCCTCGGACGCCATGGGCATGTCCCTGAGCGATCGCTCCGAGGCCGCCGCCCTGGAGTTCTCCCTGCTCACCCTGCCGGTGAAGGACATCGTGGTGTGCGGCCACTCCGGCTGCGGCGCCATGAAGGCCATCCTCTCGGGGTACAACGACCAGAAGACGCCCAACCTCAGCAGCTGGCTGGACGTGGGCCGCCCCGCCCTGGCCGCCTTCGAGCGCGGGGGGAAGTTGGGCGCGGGCCTGCCCCCGTATGACCGGCTCAGCCAGTACAGCGTGCTGCAGCAGCTCGAGCACTTGAAGACCTACCCCCTGGTGCGCGAGCGGCTGGCGGCCGGCACGCTGCGGCTGCACGGCTGGTGGTTCGACATCGGCCAGGCGCGCGTGCACGCCTACCGCCCGGACGTCGAGCGCTTCACCCCCATCGACGAGCTCGAGGGGGAGCGGATGCTCAAGGAGATGGAGATGGCCGGCGGCTCCGCGGAGACGTCGCACTCCGCCGCCTGAGCGCATCCAGCGCTTGGAAAAACCGCCGCCCCTCCTAGGATGGGCGGCATGGACGCACAGCGGCTCGCCCGGGAGGACTCCTTCGAGAACGAGACCTTCACGGACCTGGACCTCCAAGGGAGTGACCTGGGCCGGAAGGAGTTCTACCGGTGCACCTTCCAGCGGTGCCAGTTGCAGGAGAGCCGCTGGAAGGAGACGAAGCCAAGACGGCCTTCCTGCGCTGCTCGGCCCAGGAGGCGAACTTCTTCGACCTGGACCTGACGGAAGCGGACTTCTCCGGGACGGACCTCACGGGCAGCAACTTCCGGGGCTGCAACCTCACCCAGACGGACTTCTCCACCGCGACGGGCGCATTCCTGGACCCGGCCAACAACCGCCTCAAGGGCACCCACGTGCCCGTCGAGACCGCCGGGCTCCTGGCTCAGTCGCTCGGCATGCGCGTCTCCGGATTCAACGGTGACGGGGGCGAGCGCCCCAGCCGCAAGAAGTCCCGCTCCTGAGTCCACCGAGTCCCGACATGAGCCCGATGAAGAAGGCCGCGGCGAAGAAGGCCGCGACGAAGAAGGCCGCGACGAAGAAGACGCCCGCGAAGGCACCGGCACCCGCGAAGGCCAGGGCGCCGGCCGAGAAGAAGACGCCCGCCGAGGAGACGCCGATCATCGCCTTCGCGAAGCCACGTGACTGGGCGGACTGGCTCGCCAGGAACCATGCGTCCTCGCGCGGCCTGTGGCTGAAGCTCGCCAAGAAGGACTCCGGCATCGAGTCCGTCACCTACGCGCAGGCGCTCGAGGTGGCGCTCGCGTGGGGATGGATCGACGGGCAGAAGGACCGCTTCGATGACACGGCGTGGATCCAGAAGTTCACGCCGCGCGGCCCCAGGAGCATCTGGTCGAAGATCAACCGGGAGAAGGCGCTGGCGCTCATCGAGGCGGGCGAGATGAAGCCGCCGGGGCTCGAGCAGATCGAGCGCGCGAAACAGGACGGACGCTGGGAGGCGGCCTACGACTCGCCGAGCCGCGCGGCCGTGCCCGAGGACCTGTCGGCCGCCCTCGCCGCCAACCCCCGCGCGGCCGAGTTCTTCGCCACGCTCAACGCCGCCAACCGCTACGCCGTGCTGTTCCGCGTCCACACCGCGAAGAAGGCCGAGACCCGCGCCCGGCGCATCGCCCAGTTCGTCGAGATGCTCGCCCGGCACGAGAAGCCGCATCCCTGACTCGTCAGTGAACGACGAGCACGGGCTTCTTGCAGACCCGCACGAGCTTGTCCGTCACGCTGCCGAGGATGGCGCTGGCCATCGTCCCCAGCCCGCGGCTGCCCACCACCACCAGGTCGATGTCCTTGTCGTGCTCGGCCCGCTCCGCGAGCGCCACCGCGGGGCTGCCGTTCAACATCACCACCGACACCTCACACCCCGACTCGCGCGCAATCCGGGCCGCGTCGCGCAGGATGACCTCTCCGTTCTTGCGGTCGGACTCCTCCAGATCGGCGAGCTGCCCGGTGTACACCTCCGACAGATGGGACATGGGCGCCAGTGCATACACGAGCACGAGCTGCGCCTTCACACCGAAGGCGTACTCTCCCGCCTTGCGGAGCGCTCGCAGCGACAGGTCGGAGCCATCCACGCCCACGAGGAACTTCTTCATGACACACCCCCTGAATGGGACTCGGGGTCCGTTTCACGGGCCGTGCCACACGGGGTGTCAGGGGTTTCCGTGACGCCCTTCGCGCAAAGCCTGCGGGCCGCAGGGCTCCCCCGCAATTCCTGCCGCCTCGGGTTCACGCGATGTGAAGCACCCGACACGGGCACACTCAATACGGGTACGGCCCCTGGTCCTGGCCCAGCCGGGAGGAGTCCACACCCCAGGAGGCGAGCACGGTCTCGAGCTGCTCCGCCTTCTGTTGACAGGCACCGGTCCGGCCCACATACCAGGGCGGCATTTCCCTTCCCCTCCCGGAGCCACCCCATGTCCTCCCTGTCGATGTATCAGGCCTCCATCCCCGTCTTCATCCGCATGTTGGGCAACCTGTCGGCCATCCTCGAGAAGGCCGTCGCCTACGCCACGGCGAAGAAGATCGAGCCGTCCGTGCTCATCAACGCCCGGCTGGCCCCCGACATGCTCCCGCTGTCCTTCCAGATCCAGATCGCCAGCGACATGGCCAAGGGCTGCGCCGCGCGTCTGGCGGGAATCGACGCCCCGAGCATGCCCGACACGGAGAAGACCTTCCCCGAGCTGCAGGAGCGCATCGCGAAGACGATCGCCTTCCTGCAGACCGTGAACGCGGCGCAGATCGACGGCAGCGAGGAGCGCGACATCGTCCTCAAGATGCGCAGCGGTGAGTTGCAGTTCAAGGGCCAGTCCTACCTGCTCGACTTCGTGCTGCCCAACTTCTACTTCCACATCACCACCGCCTACGCCATCCTGCGCCACAACGGCCTGGACGTCGGCAAGACGGACTTCCTCGGCGGACGCTGAGGCACGGGCCCGGCGCGGCACGTTGCCGTGCCTGGTCATTGGAACCAGCGCTCAGGGGTGCTCCCGTGGGACTGGACGGGGCACCTTCCGGCCGCGCGGCGTTCCAACTGGTCCGACCATCGGACCAGTTGCTCCCGAGCGCGGCCGGAACCTCCCCCAGACCCGAGCGTCTTCAACTGGGCTGAGCCATCCAGCGCAGGAGGGAGCGCTCCGGGCACGGTGCCGCCAGACTTGGTCGGGTAGACCGGGGAGTTACCTCCCCGGCCCCCCACGGATCCGGACGTGCGGAATTCCCGCATCCGGCTCTTCGGCTCATGGACTCACTGCGAGCGGAAGCCCATCTCGCACCCTG
>NZ_DBNGVP010000122.1:0-19759 GCF_057119385.1 Archangium sp.
GCAAGAGTGCATCGGGCTCGAGCGCGCCTCTGTTTGGGAAGAGGTGGGGGTGGAGGAACGCCTTCTCGACACCTTCATGGGACGGCCCAACGCCACGGCGGAGCGGCACAAAGTCCGCCTGAAGTAGCGCCACTCGGCCTGGGCGCATGGGCAGCAGACCCTCCCGCTCACGGCGCACGCGCATGCCGGCGATCTTCGCGGAGCTCAGCCTCCTCCCCGCGCCGCCGGGCAGCGATGACCTCCAGGAGGTAGTCCGCCAACTGCTCGTGCGGATCCCACCCCAGCACCTTCATCGGATTGGCCACGAAGTTGGACAGACCGTTGATGTCATAGAAGCGGCGCGTACCGTCGCGGTCGTCGATCATGAACTCGATGCCGCACAGCTCCATGTTCGCCGCGCGCGAGAGGGTCTCCACCGCCTGGATCGTCTCGGCGTCGATCTGCGTCTGCTCGATGGTGATCTTCGGCTTGCCCACCAGGCACGCATCGGCGGGACACAGGTCGAAGGAGCCGCCGTCCGTGGTCAGGGAGATGGCGTAGAGGAAGCGCCCGGCCAGCGTCTCCGCGCGCACGATGCGGCCGCCGCGCGTGGGGATGTACTCCTGCACGAGCAGAACGCTGTCGATGCTGGTGGGCGTGGTGCCGTCCGCAACGGCCTGGGCGAGTTGCTCCATGCTGTCGTAGCGCACGACACCGGCGCCCGAGCCCCCGATGTTGACCTTGACCACGATGGGGAAGCGCAGGCCCTGGGCGGCTCGGGGCAGGTCCGCCCGGCGATGCACCACGCGCGTGGCCGGGGTCGCATAGCCCAGCGAATCGATGAGCGAGAGCTGGCGGGCCTTGGACGTGTCCACCGCGAGCGCCGGATTGCCGTTGATGATGCGGGCGCCGCACTGCTCCCAGTGTGAATAGAGCGACTGGGCGTAGAAGATACCGTGCTCGTCCTGGCGCAGGAACGAGCTCATCGCCACGCGGCTGAAGATGACCGGCGCGGGCGGCGTGCGGTCACCCAGATCGAAGAAGTGCTCGTCGAGGCGCAACGGCACGTAGGAAATGCCACGCCGGTCGAGCGTGGCGAACAGGGGTTTGAACCACTCGGGGTGCTCGTAGAAGACAGCGATCTGGGGCTGCGTGCTCATGGGACTGGATGCTACGCGAATCAGCCCGCGGTGGCGGAGACCGGACGCGCGGCGGCCTGAGGCGCGGCGACCACGCCCGTGCGCACGGTGAAGTCACCAAATCCTTCCCCCGGCTGCCGGTCGCGCGCGAACGCGGCGAACAGGGGCTCGAGCGCGGACAGGAGGCCGGCCTCGTCCAGGTTCTCGCGGTACAGACGGTTGAGCCGCTGCCCCCGCTGATCTCCCCCGAGGAAGAGGTTGTAACGGCCGGGCCCCTTCCCCACCAGGGCGATCTCCGCCAGGTACGGCCGGGCGCAGCCATTGGGGCAGCCAGTGATGCGCAGCAGGATGTTCTCCTTCTCCAGCCCGTGCGCCGCCAGCCGCTCCTCCAGCAGCCCCGCCACGCGAGGCATGTAACGCTCGGCCTCGGCCATGGCCAGGGCGCACGTCGGCAGCGCCACGCAGGCCAGCGCGTTGCGCCTCAGCGGGCTCGCGCTCCGGAAGCTCGTGATGCCGTATTCCTCGACCCGCTTCTCGATGGTCCGCCGCTCCTCCGGCGGGATACCCGCGATGATCAGGTTCTGGTTGGGCGTGAGCCGGAAGTCTCCCTTGTGCACCCGGGCGATCTCCCGCAGGCCCGTCAGGAACCGCTGGCCCTCCGTGTCCGCCACCCGGCCGCTGTCGATGTGCAGCGTCAGGTTCCACCGGCCGTCATGGCCCTGGATCCACCCGAAGCGGTCCCCGTTGTGCTCGAACGCGAACGGCCGCGCGGGCTCCAGCGGGTAGCCCAGCCGCTTCTGCAGCTCGGCGACGAACCAGGCGATGCCACGGTCCTCGATGGTGTACTTCAGGCGCGCGTGCTTGCGGTTGGTGCGGTCGCCGTAGTCGCGCTGCACCATCACCACGTTCTCCGCCACGTGCAGCATCTGCTCCGGGCGGATGAAGCCGATGACGTCCGCGAGCCGCGGGAACGTCGCCGCCTCACCGTGCGTGGCACCCATGCCGCCGCCCACCAGCACGTTGAAGCCCACCAGCTCCCCGCCCTCGATGATGGCGATGAAGCCCAGGTCCTGCGAGAAGACGTCCACGTCGTTCAGCGGCGGCACCGTGATGCCCGCCTTGAACTTCCGGGGCAGGTAGGTGGGCCCGTACATGGGCTCCTCCTCGCCGCCGGCCACCTTCTCCTTGTCCAGCCAGATCTCGTAGTACGCCCGCGTCTTCGGCAGCAGGTGCTCGGAGAGGCGGACGGCCCACTGGTGCACCACCTCGTGCGCGCGCGAGTCCACCGGGTTGGGGTTGCACATCACGTTGCGGTTCACGTCTCCGCACGCGGCGATGCTGTCCAGCAGCACCGCCTCCATCCCCTTCATGGTGCTCTTCATGTCCCCCTTGAGCACCCCATGCAGCTGGAAGGCCTGACGCGTAGTGATGCGCAGCGTGCCGTTGGCGTACGTGCGCGCCAGCTCGTCCAGGGCGAGCCACTGCTTCGGGGTGCACACCCCGCCCGGCAGGCGGGTGCGGATCATGAAGCTGTAGGCCGGCTCCAGCTTCTGCTGCCGGCGCTCCTCGCGGATGTCCCGGTCGTCCTGCTGGTAGCTGCCGTGGAACTTGATGAGCTGGGTGTCGGCCGGAGCGATGGCGCCGGTGAGCGGGTCCGCGAGGCTCTCGGCCAGCGTGCCTCGCAGGTTCCGGCTGCGCGCCTTGATGTGCTCCACCTCGGAGAGGGCCGGAGTCGTCGGATTCTTGCTGCTCATGGTGTCTCTCGCTCAGTAGACGTCGCGCAGGTAGCGCTGCTGCTCGCGCAGCGAATCAAGCCAGGCCTTCGCGTCCTCACGGCTCTTGCTCCCGTGGGTCGCGATGATGTCGACGAGGGCTTCCTCCACGTCCGGCGCCATGCGCTTCGCATCGCCGCAGACGTAGAAGGACGCACCGCCCTCCAACCACGCGTAGACGTCGCTCCCCTTCTCGCGCAGGCGGTTCTGGACGTAGACCTTCTGGCCCTGGTCCCGCGAGAACGCCAGGTCGATCCGGTGCAGCGCGCCCTGCTTCACCGCCTCCTGCCACTCCACCTGGTAGAGGAACTGGCTGCGGAAGTGCTGCTCGCCGAAGAAGAGCCAGTTGCGGCCGCTCGCGCCCGTCTCGGCGCGCTCCTGCACGAAGGCGCGGAACGGCGCCACGCCCGTGCCGGGGCCCACCATGATGATGTCGCGGCTCGGATCCTTCGGGAGCCGGAAGCGCTCGTTGGTCTCGATGAAGACGTCCACCGTGTCCTGGCCCGCCTCGCGCGTCGCCAGGTAGTTCGAGGCGGCGCCCACGTGGCGCGTCCCGAAGGCCTCGTACTCCACCAGGCCCAGCGTCAGGTGGACCTCCTCCCCTACCCGCTTCTGACTGGAGGCGATCGAGTAGAGCCGCGGCGTCAGGCGGCGCAGCGCGCCCACCAGCTCCTCGGCGCTCCACTTGCCGGGATACTGGCGGAGCAGATCGATCACCTGATGGCTGTTGAACAGCGCGCGCAGGGTCTCACCGCCCTCCGGCGTGAGCAGGCGCCGCAGCTCCGCGTGGCTGGAGCGCTCGGCGTGGCTCGCCAGGAACGGACGGCTCAGACGGGTGATCTCCAGCTCCTCCGAGAGCCAGCGCTTCAGCGGCAGGCCGCGCCCCTCGCGCTTCACCTCGGTGGCGCCATCGAGCCGCAGCTCGGAGAGCACCGCCTCGACCAGCTCCGGCGGATTCCGGGGAATCACACCGAGCGCATCGCCCGGCTCGTACGTCAGGCCCGAGCCCTCCAGCGAGAGCTCAAGGTGACGGACGTCCTTGAGGGCCCCGCGCCCGGTGATGCGCTGGTTGCACAGCACCTGGGACGGATAGGGATTCTCCTTGCTGAAGGTGGGCGGCACCTGCACGGTGCGCAGCGGCGTGACGGTCGCCAGCGAGGCCTCGGGCGCCAGCTCCTTCTTCGCGTGCTCCAGGGCCTGGCCCAGCCAGGGCTCGGCCACGGGCTCGAAGTCCACGTCGCACTCGGCCCGCGCGAACAGCCGCGTGCCCCCGAGCTCCGCGAAGCGCTCGTCCAGGACGCGGCCGATCTCGCAGAACTTCGGATAGCTCGAATCGCCCAGCCCCAGCACCGCGAACCGCAGCTGCCCGAGCGCCGGAGCGCGCTTGCTCCGGATGAAGTCGAAGAAGCCGCGCGCGTCATCCGGCGGATCTCCATCGCCCTGGGTGCTGATGACCACGTACAGGAGCCGCTCGTTCTTCAGCTCGCGCACGGGGTAGTCGCTGGCGCGGAAGCTGCGCACGGAGAGCCCGGCGGCCTCGGCCCGCTGCTTCAGGCGATCGGCCAGCTGCCGGCTGTTGCCCGTCTGGGTGCCGTAGACGATGGTGAGCGTCCCCTGGGGCGCGGCCTGCACCGCCGCCGCGGGCGGGGCCACCGGGAGCGCGCCCGGGAGCTGCCGGGCCGCGAGCCCGGCGAAGTAGCCGCTCAGCCACGTGAGCGACGGCGCATCGAGCCCCTCGACGAGGCGCTGCAACTGCGCGCTCTTCTCCGCGCCGAGCGGTGTGGCCAGCGCGGGGATGGAGGCATTCACGGAAGAGGTCACGACCGGTTCTCCTGGGCGTCCAGGATCTGCTTCACCTGGCGCTCCAGCTCGTGGGTGGGATCCAGCTCCAGCCAGGGGACACCGGCGCCGCGGAGCTGATCCCGCAGCCCCTGCCGCGCCTGCGGAACGGGGGTGTAGAGGATGGCGAGCAGCCCGGCCTCGGCCAGCGCGAGCGCGTTCTCCGCGTCGCCCCGGACGGTGACCACGTGCCGGCCCTGGTCGAACAGGGCCCGCTCCAGCCGGGGCGCCAGCGTCTGCACCTCGGGAGTGCCCGCCAGGAGGATGACCGCGCCCGACTGGCCCAGGCGCGCGAGCCGCTCCCCGGCGGAGATGAGCGAGCGCGCTTCCTGATCGCCCGCCTCTCCCGCCGCGCCGAGGATCATGCCCGCCGCGACCGTGTCGTTGGTGAGCGGATCCACGACGATGAAGGCGCCCGTCTTCCGGTTCTCCGTGTACGGGTCGCAGACGAGCGGCCGCTTGCAGACGAGCCGGACCTTGCCGATGTCATTGAGCGCCAGGGACTCGGCGGGCACCTCGGAGAGGGCCTCCAGATCCTTGCGCCAGAGCACCTGCTCGACGTGGGCCGGCACGTACTTGGACGTGTGCTTCACGAGGTAGCGGCGCGAGGTGTCCAGGCGCTCCTCGCCGAACCACACCAGCATGGCCTCCAGGTACTGGAGCGCCACCGGTGCCTTCCCGGCATGGGCGATGAGGTCTCCGCGGCTGACATCCACCTCGTCCGCCAGACGCAGCGTCACCGAGGCCGGCGCGCTGGCCTCCCCGAGGCTCCCATCGAAGGTGTCGATGGCGGCGATGTGCGTGCGCCGCTTCGAGGGGAAGACGACGACCTCGTCCCCCACGCGCACCGTGCCGGAGGCGATCTGCCCGGCGAACCCGCGGTAGTCCAGGTTGGGCCGCAGCACGTACTGCACGGGGAAGCGGAAGGGCGCTCCGTCCAGCCGACGCTGGTGCGGCAGCGACTCCAGCCACCCGAGCAGCGTCTCGCCGTCATGCCAGGGCGTGCGGGCGCTCGGCTGGGTGATGTTGTCACCACCGCGCGCGCTGATGGGGAAGTAGCGCACCTGCTCGAAGCCGAGCGTGGAGGCGAACGCGTCGAACTCCTTCGACAGCCGCTCGTAGACGGCCGGGTCGAAGTCCATCAGGTCCATCTTGTTGATGGACACCGCCAGGTACGGAATGCCCAGCAGCGAGGCGATGTACGCATGGCGCCGCGTCTGCGGGAGGATGCCCAGGCGCGCGTCCACCAGGATGACGGCCGCGTCGGCCGTGGAGGCCCCGGTGGCCATGTTGCGCGTGTACTGGATGTGTCCCGGCGTGTCGGCGACGATCACCTTGCGCCGCCGCGTGGAGAAGTAGCGGTACGCCACGTCGATGGTGATGCCCTGCTCGCGCTCGGCGCGCAGTCCATCCGTGAAGAGCGAGAAGTCGATCTCCCCGCCCGCGCTGGCGCGCTTCACCGCCGCCACCTGATCCTCGAACAGGCCGTTGCACTCGTACAGGAGCCGGCCGATCAGCGTGGACTTGCCGTCGTCCACCGAGCCCACCACCACCAGGCGCAGCAGCTCCTTCTCGTAGTGCTCGGCGAGGAAGCGCTGGAGGTCACCCTTGTCGTTCAGCTGCAGTGCGGCGGTCATTAGAAGTACCCCTCGCGCTTCTTGAGCTCCATCGAGCCTTCTTCGTCGTGGTCGATGAGGCGGCCCTGCCGCTCGGACACGCGGGCCTCCATCATCTCGGTGATGATCTCCTCGACGTTGGACGCCGAGGACTCGATCGCACCGCTCAGCGGGTAACAGCCCAGCGTGCGGAAGCGCACGCGTTTCATCGTGGCCTTCTCGCCCGGATGCAGCCGCATCCGCTCGTCATCCACCATGATCCACTGGCCCTTGCGGTCCACCACCGGGCGCTCGGCGGCGAAGTACAGCGGCACCACGGGGATGCGCTCCTTGAGGATGTAGTGCCACACATCCAGCTCGGTCCAATTGGAGAGCGGGAAGACGCGCATGCTCTCGCCCGCGTCGATGCGGCCGTTGTAGAGGTTCCACAGCTCGGGCCGCTGCTTGCGCGGCTCCCACTGGCCGTGACGGTCGCGGAACGAGTAGACGCGCTCCTTCGCGCGGGACTTCTCCTCGTCGCGCCGGGCGCCACCGAAGGCCGCGTCGAAGCCGTGCAGCGCGAGCGCCTCCAGCAGCGTCTGCGTCTTCATGGCGTGCGTGTACTTCTGGCTGCCATGATCGAAGGGGTTCATGCCCTCGGCGAGCGCCTTCTTGTTCTGGTGCACCAGGAGCTTCAGCCCGAGCTTCGCCGTGAAGCTGTCGCGGAACTGGTACATCTCCCGGAACTTCCACGTGGTGTCCACGTGCAGCAGCGGGAACGGCAGCGGCGCCGGGTGGAACGCCTTGCGCGCCAGGTGCAGCAGCACCTGCGAGTCCTTGCCAATGCTGTAGAGCATCACCGGGTTGGCGAACTCGGCCGCCGTCTCCCGGATGATGTGGATGCTCTCCGCCTCGAGCACCGCCAGATGCGAGAGCCGCGCGGACGGGATTTCACTCATGACCAGCCTCCACCTTCAGGAACTGCTCGCGCTCGGATGCCACGGACCGCGACTCGACCAGCGAGCGAAGCTGGGAGCGCAGGGAAACGACTTCGCCCACCACCAACATGGCGGGAGAGCCCACGGATGCCTCACGGGCCCTGGCGGCGATGGACGAGAGCGGAGCTTCGATCACCCGCTGGTGCTCCCAGGTGCCCGCCTCGACGATGGCCGTGGGGGTATTCGGAGAACGGCCCGCGGCGATGAGCCCCAGGGCCGCCTCCTCCAGGCGGCTGCCCGTCATGAACAGCACGAGCGTCTCCGACCCGGCCAGGTGCGCCCAGTCCGGCGACTTCCCGGCCCGGTACGCGGTGGCGAACGTCACCGAGCCCGACACGCCCCGGTGGGTGATGGGAATCCCCGCCGCCGCCGGAGCCGCCACGCCGCTGGAGACTCCCGGCACCACCTCGTAGGCGATGCCCGCCTCCTCCAGCGCGAGGGCCTCCTCCCCGCCCCGGCCGAAGACGAACGGGTCGCCCCCCTTCAGCCGCACCACCGAGCGGCCGAGCCGCGCCTGGGCGATGAGCAGCGCGTTGATCTCCTCCTGCCGCACCGACTCGCCCCCACCCTCCTTGCCGACGAACAGCAGCCGCGCCCGAGGCCGGGCGTGCTTCAACACGCCGGGGTGGATCAGCCGGTCGTAGACCACCGCGTCCGCGCCCGCGAGCAGCTGGGCCGCTCGCAGCGTCAGCAGACCGGGATCTCCGGGCCCCGCGCCCACCAGGTAGACCTTGCCGTTGACCTGCTTGCTCATGGCTTCTCTCCAAAAGTCTCCAGCGCGGCGCGCACCCGAACCCAGGCGGCCTTGCGCTCACCGCGCGTCAGCAGCTCCCCCGCCTCGCCCTCCACCAGCTGCTTCAGCAACTTCATCCGCCCGGCGCCCGCGGGCAGCCGCTTGCGGAGCCATCCCGTCAGCCGGGCCAGTTGCACGTGCCCGGGCGTCACCTGCGCCACGAACTGCTTGCGCAGCCGCCGGGCCAGCGCCGGGGCCTGCCCGGAGGTGGAGACCGCCACCACGATGGGGCCGCGCCGGCCCACCGAGGGCAGCGTGAAGTCGCACAGCTCCGGGATGTCCGCCGCGTTCACCCAGATGCCCAGGGCCCGCGCCTCGTCCGCCACCGCCTCGCTCACCCGCCGATCATCCGTGGCCACGAACACGACGTGGTGCCCGCGCACGTCTCCGGCCGCGTAGGCACGCTCGGCCAGCTCCAACCGGCCCGCTTCCGCGAGGCGGCGGATGACCGGACCCACGGAGGGCGCCACCACGCGCAGCACCGCGCCCGCGTCCACGAGCTGCTGGCTCCGCTCCTCGGCGATGGTGCCGGCTCCCACCAGGAGCACCCGCTTGCCGTTCAACCGGAGGCAGACGGGGAAGTCCACGTGCGTGCTCACGACGCCACCTGACTCTTGCGCAGCAGGAGGAACCGCTGCCAGGCGGAGCCCACGAGGAAGCCGCCAATGGCCGCCGGCACCGCGTGGCCCACCGCGCGATCCACGAACAGGGCGAGCTCCGCTGGAGTGAAGGAAGGCATGGGCTCTCCTCGGGCCTGGGATCAGCGGCGGACGTGCAGCCCGCACTCACGGTTCTCGGGGGACTCCCACCACCAGCGGCCGGCGCGCTCGTCCTCGTAGGGCTTCACCGCGCGCGTGCACGGCGCGCACCCGATGGACGGGTAGCCCCGGTCGTGCAGCGCGTTGTAGGGCACGCCGTTCGCCTTGACGTACGCCCACACGTCCTTGCTGCTCCACCGCACCAGCGGATTCACCTTGATGAGGCCATGGCCGGCATCCGCCGCCACCGCCTGGACCTCCGTGCGGGTGACGGACTGCTCGCGGCGCAGCCCCGTCACCCACGCCTCCCGGCCCGCCAGCGCGCGCCGCAGCGGCTCCACCTTGCGGATGCCGCAGCACTCCTTGCGCGCCTCGATGCTCTGCTTGAACGAGAAGTACCCCTTGGCCGACTCCAGCGCCTCCACCCGCTCCCGCTCCGGGAAGTACGTCTCGATCTCCACGCCGTAGCGGCGGCGCACCACGTCCATCACCTCGTACGTCTCTGGCGGCAGCCGGCCCGTATCCAGCGTGAACAGGCGCACGCTCGGAGCGTGCGTGCGGGCCAGGTCGATGAGGACCATGTCCTCCACACCGAAGCTGGAGGCGATGGCCGCGCGCGCGCCGAACCGCTGCTCCACCCAGGCGAGCACCACCTCGGCGGGCGCCTCGAGGAACTGCTCCGTCGTGGCGCGCAGCTCTTCCTGGGACAGGGCGAGGGACAGGGCTGATGACTGGGACATGGCGATTCCCTGCAACGAAAACAGCCCGTCACCTCTCACGAGGGCGGGCCACACCAACGAGGGGGTGGAGAGGCAATTCGCCCGGCACCGCCCTGGGGCCCAGGGGGTGGAGCTTCATTGTGTGGACACTAGTAACGCCGATGACTTCCATCCGTCAAGGTGGACAGTGTGCCAATATGACGGATGCCACCCGGGCCCGCCTCCCTGGATGCTTTTCGAGCCAGGAGTCCGGCAGCCGCGGATGCAGTCCGGGTCCGGATGGGGCAGAACGGGCCTCGTGCCGACCCTGACCTCCATCAACATCCATCCCCTCAAGTCGTGCGCGGGGCTGCCGTTGACCCGCGCCACCGTGGAGCCGCTCGGGCTCCAGCATGATCGCCGGTGGATGGCGGTCCGCCCGGATGGCTCCTTCATGACCGGACGCGAGCTGCCCGCCCTGGTGCGCGTGCGCGCCGTGCCCGGGCCCTCGGGGCTGCACCTGTCCGCCCCGGGCATGCCGGAGCTCGAGGTGCCCCTGCCGCCCGCCGGAGCGCCCCGCCTCGACGTCACCGTCTGGGATGACACCTGCTCGGCCGCCCGCGCCCATGAGGACGCGGACCGGTGGCTCTCCGAGTACCTCCGTGAGCCCACGCGGCTCGTGTACGTGGACGAGCGGATGCAGCGCCCGGTGGATCCGAAGTACGCCGCCCCGGAGGATCGCGTCGGCTTCGCCGATGGCTTCCCGCTGCTGCTCATCTCCGAGGCGTCGCTGGCGGACCTCAACCAGCGCCTGGCTCAGCCCGTGCCGATGAGCCGCTTCCGTCCCAACCTCGTGGTGAGCGGCTGCGCCCCCTTCGCCGAGGACGGCTGGAAGCGGCTGCGCATCGGCACCGTGGAGCTGGCCGGGGTCAAGCCGTGCGCCCGCTGCGTCTTCACCACGGTGGATCCGGAGACGGCGCGCGCCGATCCCCAGCAGGAGCCCCTGCGCACGCTCTCCACCTACCGGCGCCTGGGTCCCAAGAGCGGCGTGATGTTCGGCCAGAACGTCATCGTGCGGCGCCCGGGGGAGATTCGCGTGGGGGACGCGGTGGAGCTCCTGGAGTAGACCGGAGCGAGCCGAGCAGGGCCCGGGCCGCCTGGAGCTCCGGTACCTCGAGGTCCGGCTCGAACCGGCCGCACAGGCGCTCCAGCCCACGCCGTGCCCTGTCCGGGTGTCCCGTGTCACGGAGCTGGCGAGCCAGGGCCACGCGTGCACGCAGCTCGAAGAGCCAGGCCCGCTGCCGGTGGGCGATGACCACGGCTCGGAGCAGGCTGCGCCTGGCGTCCTCCTCCTTCCCGGCCGCCCGGAGCAGTTCTCCCTGAAGCCGGTTCATCTCGGACTTGAACAGGCGCGCCCTCGTCTCCCCCTCGAGCCCCAACGCCTCTCTCACCTGGGCCAGCCCTTCCTCCACCTGCCCCAGCAGCAGGGACACATCCGAGAGAAGATAGAGGTAGTAGGGCATCAGGACCCTGGCGCCCAGTTTCCGCATCATCCCAATGCCAGCCCGCAGCGCTTCGAGCCCTTCCCGTGTCCGCCCGAGCCTGCACAATGCCCACCCCTGAAGCCCCTTGGCGAAGGCCAGGAGAGGAGGGAAGACGCCCCGGGTGGCAACCGCCGCGCAGGCCTCCGCCCACTCCAGGGTGCCCGGTACCTCGCCACGGAACTGACAGGCCGCGGACAGATAGACCAGCGCCGTCCCCCGGGATGCATGGGCCTGCCCACGGACCACCTCGATCAGCTTGTGACTGAAACGCTGGGACTCTCGAGGCCGGACCTGTAACAGGTGGACGAGACAGTGGATCACCAGATCCGCCACCCACTCGTCCACCCAGCTGTCCTCGAGGAGGGCCTGTCCCATCTCGAGCCGGGGACCCAACCGCACCGCCTGTTCACTGTACTCCCGCGCCCTGTCGAGCCCTCCTTCGTAGAAACAGAGGCTCGCCAGCAGCCGGTAGCCCTGAGACACCAGCCTCGGGTTGCGCCGCTGCTGGCCCAGCACGAGGAGCTGTCCGGCCAGCTCGTGCGCCTTCTCGAACCTCGCGCCCATGACGAGGTAGGAACCCAACCCCATACAGAGCAGATCGAGCTCCGGAAGTGCCTCTCCCCTCAGGCGGAGCAGTTCCTGCGCGCGGCCATAGGTCTGCTCCACCTCGGGTGAGCCGTAGCCCTGGGTGTTGAGCAAGATGAGACCGAGACCACTCAGCAAGCGCATCTCGTCCACGGCCCGCTGCGCGCCATCCGGGAGGCTGCGCACCAAGGTCAGCGCCTGTTTGAAGTGGGAGCTGGCCTCCAGGCTGGCGGAGCGGGCGAGGGCGAGCTTTCCGGCGAGCTCCCACTGGTGGATGGCCAGCACTTTCTCCGCTGCTTCCGTGTAGTGGTAGGCGAGCACCTCGGGCCGTGTCTCCACCACGTCCTGGAAGCCCTCCAGCAGGGCCTGGGCAACGCGCCGGTGATGCTCCCGCCGCAAGCCACGCGGGAGTGACTGATAGGCGGCCTCCTGGATGAGGGCGTGGCGGAACTGGTACTCCTCCACGCCGGGCTCATTCCCCAGGTGTTGCAGCAGCCCCGCCGAGACGAGCCCCAGGAGGTCCGCCCGTACCGTGGCCTCGTCCCGGGCCAGGAGCCGCACGAGCAGGGGCTGGAGGAAGTCACGTCCGACCACGGCGCACAGCTGTGCCAGCGTCTTCTGCCGGGGCGGCAGCGTATCCAGCCGGGCCAGCAACAGCTCATGCAAGGTGACGGGGATGGAGGACAGGCTGCCCGCGAAGGATTGCTCGAGCACCATGCGTGTCATCTCCTCCACGAAGAGCGGGATGCCGTCCGTCTTCGCCACGAGCCGCTGGACCGTCTCCTCGGGCAGGCTCGCGCCATGAGCGGCCTCCCGCACCAGGGCCGTCGCGGACGCCGCCGACAGCCGGTCGAGCACGAGCAGGTGGAAACCCGGGGATGGCGGCCAGGCCGGCTGGAACCCGGGGCGGGCAGTGAAGAGGAGGAGGAGCCTGGCCGTCGCGATGTCCTGGATGAGAAGGCCGAGCAGCTCCAGCGAGGAGGGATCGGCCCAGTGCAGATCCTCGATGACGAGCAGCACCGGCCGCTCCTCCGCCACCCGCACGAGCAGGAGCCGCAGGGCCTCGAACACCTTCCGCTTGCGCTCCTTCTGGTGCTCCAGCGCGGCCAGCAGGGCGGAAGGCTCCGTGGCATCGGGTGAGGCGAGCAGCGCGACGAGCTGCCGTCCGTGCTCCAGAGACACCCCCAGTTCTTCCAGCCGCGCCTCCACCGCGCGCGCACCGGGTGGCGAGCGCCCCTCCGGTCCGAGCAGGAAGAAGCGCCGCAGCAGCTCGAGGATCGGATGGAAGGCGCTGTTGCGGAACGGCTCCCAGCACTGGCAGAGCGGAAGGTGGCTCGACTCCGGAGACACCCGCTCGCGCAGCTCCTGGATGAGGCGGGACTTGCCAATACCGGCCTCGCCGCTGAGCAGGACACAGGCCCCCTGCCCCCGCCGCGCCCGCTCCCAGAGGCCCATCAACCGCTCCAGCTCGTGCTCCCGCCCCACCAGCGGGGTGAGCGCCCCGGCCACGAGCGTCCGCTCGAAGCGGGAGACCGCTCTTCTCTCCCGCCCCACGCGGTATGCCTCGGAGGAGGGGGAGCCGGAGGGTTCGGTCTCGAAGGCGCCCCTCACGAGCTTCCACGTGGTCGCGCTGAGCTCCACCCCCCCGGGCCCTGCCCTCCGCGCCAATGCGGCCGCCACCCGCGGAGCTTCACCCTGGATGGTGGGCATCCGTCCCAACCCCTCCGAGGGGAGCGCATCGAACACCACCGCATCCGTGTGGATGCCCACCTCCACCGCGAGCCCGGGGTGAGACAGCCACGGACCTTCGCAGGGGAGCTCCCGTGTCAGGTGGAGCCCCGCGCGCACCGCCCGTTGCGAGTCATCCTCCCGGGCCGTGGGGTAGCCGAAGCAGGCCAGCACCTCGTCACCCACGGACAGGGCGATGGCGCCGTCGTACCGCTGGAAGACGTCCGCACACCACCGCTGGAAGGCCGCCTGCAGCTCGCTGGCATCCTCGGGATCGAGCCGCTCCCGGGTGTCGGAGGAAACCACGAGCCCGCAGGACACCAGGGTGATCCGCCGGCGCTGGGGGACCTGAAGCACCGGGGTCTCGCGCCAGGGCCCGAGCGCTTCCTCCAACCGGAGCAGCCGCTCCCGCAGCTCGGACGCGCTGCCCAGACGCCGCTCGGGCGCCTTGGCCAGCAGAGCGGCCACGAGCCGCTCCACCTCCTCGGGCACCTGCGGAACGCGCTCGCGCACGGAGGGGACCGGCTCGGAAGACAGGATGTTCTCGCGCAGCTCCTGGAACGAGGCGAACGGATAGGGCAGCTCGCCGGTGAGCAGCTCGTACAGCATGATGCCCGCCGCCCAGAGATCGGTCCGCGCGTCCTGCTTCTCTCCCCGCCACTGTTCCGGTGCCATGTACGCGGGCGTTCCGGCCGTGGGCAGATGGGGAACGAGCGGGGCGTTGCCGGACATGAGGTGCGCCAGCCCGAAGTCGAGCAGCTTCACGCTGCCCTCGCGAGTGACGAGCACGTTGCTCGGCTTGAGGTCGCGGTGGACGATGCCGTGCGCATGGGCATGCGCCAGACCCGCGGCCACGCCGCCCAGCAACTCCAGCGCCCGCCGCAGCCCCGGCTTCTCACGCCGCAGCAGTGAGGCCAGGGACTCGCCCTCGAGGAGCTCCATCACCAG
The DNA here is from genome assembly GCF_057119385.1 of Archangium sp. Lineage (NCBI taxonomy): Bacteria > Pseudomonadati > Myxococcota > Myxococcia > Myxococcales > Archangiaceae > Archangium > Archangium sp. The sequence goes on from NZ_DBNGVP010000122.1 coordinate 14,377, forward strand.
GAAGGGAACCCAGGGCTCCCAGGGCGCACCACTCCACTCGGAGACATCGAAGAGACGGACGATGTTCTCGTGATCGAGCCGGGCGATGGCCCGGGCCTCCTCCCACAGCTGCGAGTCCGGCGGTTGCCCGGCCCGCGTGCTCCGGGCCAGCAGGAACTTGAGGGCCACCTCGCGCCGCAGCTCGCAATCCCGGGCGCGGAAGACCTGTCCCATCGCGCCCCCACCCAGCTCCCCGAGAATCTCGAACCGGTGCCCTTCCCTGCCCCCCATCCGCGTGCCGGGCCGAGGAACCCGGAGCGGCGCCTCTACCCGGGCCACCTCGCTCAGGAAGGGGTCCTCGAAGTCCTCGGGCTCCGAGGGAACGCGGCCCTCTGAAGGAGGCACGCTCCCTTGCTCCCCCTCCTGGCTGTTTCCCTGGTGCATCACGCGCTCCCCGGGGGCCCTCGCCAGAGCCCTCCTCATGGGTAACCCTGGCGCGAGGGCCTGGAATCAGTGACCTCGGGGCAATGGAGTGCTCGCTCCCCCGAGAGGGCTGAAAGAATTACGCCCAATCACCAAGCCGGAGCTGTCACCGGGTGCCCGTTTCCCTCGGATTCGAGGCCAGCAAGCAGGGCCGGAGCGCTGGCACGGCGCGTGCCGTGCTCATGCGCCATGACCGTTGCGCTGCGTGCTCGAAGCACCTTCCAGCTCTTCAAGAAGGCCTTCTCGGAGTGGAACGAGGACAAGGCCCCGACGTTCGCCGCCTCGCTCTCCTACTACACGATGTTCTCGATCGCCCCGGTGCTCGTCATCGCCGTGAGCGTGGCCGGCATGGTCTTCGGCGAGGAGGCGGCGCGGGGTCGGCATCGGCCTGTACCTGGGCCGGAGCACCGTGTCCTCGAGCTATGGCGCCGCGGGCTCGCTGGCGGTGGTGCTCATCTGGGTCTACTACTCCGCGCAGATCCTCTTCCTGGGCGCGGAGTTCACCCAGGTCTATGCCCGGAACCACGGCAGCCGGGCGCGGCAGCCGGCGTGAAAGGCGCAGACGCTGCTCAAGGAGTCCGTGCTCCAGGCGGCCCCGCGGCAGCAGCAGGGCCGGCGATGACCTTCCCGGGGAGCGGCTCCCCTCCCCCCGCCTCGCGCCGCGGCTCCGGCGCCGTGTCGCGTGGCAGCAGGATGAGCCGCGTGGACTCCTGGGCCCGGACGTGCAGGGGCCGCTCCAGCTCCAGCAGCATCGAGCCGCGCGCCGTCACCCACAGGCCCTCGTGCTCGATCTCCAGCACGCCCGACAGCACGAACACGTGGGTGCCCGCCTCCAGGGCGAGCGTCTCCCGTGCCGCCAGGTCGCGGTGCTCGCCCCGCCGCACCCAGGAGAGCCGGCCCTTGCGCCCCAGGTGACCGTAGCGATCCATCCCACGCACCAGGTCATCGAAGCGCCGCTCGGCGAACTTCCGCCACACGCCCTGCCGGAGGCTCGCGTTGGCCTCCATCATCGGCAGCAGCGCCGAGCGCGGAATGCGCACCAGCATCGACGAGGTGGCCGTGCGGATGGACGCCGAGCGCCGCTCTCCCGCGAGCATGGCGATCTCCCCGAACAGCGAGCCGCTGCCGAGCTCGTCCACCACCTTCTCGCGCTCCCCGCCCTCGGCCAGCACGTAGACCGCGCCGCTGGCGAGCAGGTACATCTCATCGCTGGCGTCTCCCCGGTGGAAGACGTACCTGCCGCCCGGAATCGTGACGATCTCCGAGCGCCGGGCCAGCTCGCGCAGCGTGGCCTCGTCGAAGTGCGAGAAGAGCGACGCCCGGCGCAGCTGGCGGAGCACCTCGGGGCGGAGCAGGCGGGCGCCCACGGCCGTCTTCTGCATCAGCGCCGCCAGGGCCTGCAGGGGCTGGCGCAGCCGGCGCTGGAGCATGGCACGGAGCATGTGGCCCAGATTGGCCACGGTGATGGGCACCACCGTCACCAGGCCGTGGCCCTCGGCGTAACCCGGGTTCGCCTCGACGAAGAAGCGCGCCGCGGGCTTGTCGCAGTGCAGCCAGTACTCGCGCTCCATCTCCGTCTCGCGCGTGCGCCAGCCCACGTGCCGCACCAGGGGATGGGCCGGGTCCACCCTCTCCAGGCCGAACTCCGTGGCCAGCTCGTCCATGAAGGCCAGCAGCTCCGCAGGCACCTCCGTCTGGCGCCGGGGCCACATCTCGCCGAAGTGGTTCGCGAACAGCAGGTAGCTGGACGGGTGCACCAGCGAGCCCAGGAAGAACACCCGCCGGCCCGGGTTCTTCAGCACGTAGCGCAGCGCCGTCTTCAGCCAGAAATACGTGCTCGCGTTGACGCCACGGTAGGCCCGCAGCGAGCCCGCCTCCGAACGGAACACGGACGTGGGCACGCCCCTGAACCGCTTGTCGAAGATGTGCAGGGCGAAGTACCCGACGATCTCCCCCTCCTCGTTCCTGTGGATGTTGATCCACGTGTGCTCGGCCTTCGACTCGACCACGTACCTGGCGAAGGTGTCCCGCTCCACCCCATCGAAGATCTGCCGGTGCACCTCGTAGAGCGAGTCGATGAGCCTGGCGCGCGCCTCGGGGGCCAGGGACTGGGGGACGACGGCCTCGCTGCGGGCGATCCGGGACATGGATGCATCCTGTATCCCAATTTTCTACTTCACACCGGCCGCGCGGCGGATGAGCGCTCCCTTCACCCGGTGGAGCCGCTTGCTGGTGGTGATGGTCAGCGAGGTGAGATCCGTGGGGGCGTGGGTGAGACACTCGTACCCGTCCCGCGTCACCCGCACGGTCTGTCCTCACTCGAGACCAGGAAGGCCTCGAGCCCGGTCATGTCCGGCCTCTGTTCGAAAAAAGGAACGCCCGGCAAGCCGCATGGGCCCCCGGGCGTCTTCACTTCAGCGGATGCTCCGGCGCGGTGCCACTACGCCTTCGGAGCCTCCTGCTGCGACTGCTGCTCCGGCTTCTTGGGGGAGACCAGCGAGTCGATCTTCCGCGTCAGCCGATCCAGCTCGCGGTTGATGGCCTCCACCTGCGACTGGCTCGCCACGCCGCCCACCACCTTCACCATCCGGTCCTGCAGCCCGGTGAGGCGCTGGCGGACCTCGCCGCCCACCCACGTCGCCTTCTTCTCCAGCTCCTTCACGGCCGGCTTCTCGCGCAGCTCGTTCACGTGCAGCCGCTGCAGCACCTCGCGGCTGGAGTCGCGGCCGCGCGACACCAGCGTCTGCAGCGCCTTCTGCGCCTCCGTCTCGAGCTGGCCGAACTGCTTCTGCGCCTGCTCCAGCCGGCCCTTCACGAAGGACGACACCTGGCCCGCGGCCTCCGTCACCACCGTCTCCACCTTCGCCGCCTCGGCCTTCACCGCCTCGGCCACCTTCTCCACCACCGGCGTCTCGGCCTTCACCGCCTCGGCCTTCACCGCCTCGGCCACCACCGTCTCCGCCGTCACCGTCTCGGCCTGCTGCTCGGCCACGGGCGCGGCCTCCTGGGCCACGGGCGCGGCCTCCTGGGCCACCGCCTCGGTGCTCACCTGCTCCGTCGTCTGGGCCACGGACTCCTTGGCGGCCCCCTCGGTCTTCGCCGTCTTGTTCTTCGCCATGTGTGCTCGTCTCCTGGACTCCGACTGACGGGTCTACAGGTAACGCATCGCGTCAACGGCGTCAATAGGTTTTTGACGCGATGCGACATTTGTCCCGTACCCGAGGGAGGGGCGGGCGAGCGAGCGTACAGTGCGCGCGCCATGTTCAACGCTTTTCGCTCCATCCTCACCTGCGGCCTGCTGGGACTGTCCACTGTCGTACAGGCCCAGGCCCCCCAGTCCTCCCGGCGCGACGTCGCCGGCATCTATGCCTCGCTCTGCGCCAACTGCCACGGCCCCAAGATGGAGGGGGCGCTGGGGCCGAGCCTGGCCGACGACATCTGGAAGTCCGGCGCCGACGACGAGGGCATCGCACGGACCATCCGCGAGGGGCAGATTGCTTCGGGGATGCCCGCGTTCTCGGGCGCGCTGTCGTCCCGGGACATCCGCGCGCTCGTCATCTACATCCGCGAGCAGGGCGCGCAGCGGCGGAACGCGGCCGTCTCCATCGCGAAGCCGGTGGCCGGCGCGCCCGTGAGCAGCGAGCTGCACGCGTTCAAGCTCGAGACGGTGGCCGAGGGGCTCGACACTCCATGGTCCGTGGCGTTCCTGCCCGACGGGCGCATGCTGGTGACGGAGAAGGAGGGGCGGCTGCGCGTGGTGGAGAAGGGCCGCCTCCTGCCCGAGCCCATCGCCGGCACGCCGGAGGTCTGGTCCAGGGGCCAGGGCGGGCTGCTGGATGTCGCCGTGCATCCCGACTACGCGAAGAATGGGTGGATCTACCTCTCCTACAGCGACCCGGGCGCGAATGGCTCCGCCATGACGGCGATCGTCCGCGGCAAGCTGCGCGAGGGCCGGTTCGTGGAGCAGCAGACGCTCTTCCGCGCCCCGCCCGGGCTGTACCGCACCGGGAACGTGCACTTCGGCTCGCGCTTCGTCTTCGACGGCAAGGGGTACCTGTTCTTCTCCATCGGCGAGCGGGGCCAGAAGGAGGACGCGCAGGACGTGACGCGGCCCAACGGCAAGGTGCACCGCATCCACGACGACGGGCGCATTCCGAAGGACAACCCATTCGCCGGCCGCGAGGGCGCCATCGCGAGCATCTGGAGTTACGGCAACCGCAACCCGCAGGGGCTGGCGCGGCACCCGGTGACGGGGGAGCTCTGGGAGACGGAGCACGGCCCCCGGGGCGGGGACGAGCTGAACCGGATCGAACCGGGCCGCAACTATGGCTGGCCGGTCATCACCCACGGCATGAACTACGACGGCACGCCGATGACGGATCGCACCGCGCAGGAGGGCATGCAGCAGCCGGTGTTGCACTGGACGCCGTCCATCGCCGTGTGCGCGGCGGACTTCTACACGGGCAGCCGCTTCCCCCAGTGGAAGAACGATCTGTTCGTGGGCGCGCTGGCGCAGCAGGAGGTGCGGCGGCTGAGGCTCGAGGGCGGCAAGGTGGTGCACCAGGAGGTGCTGTTCAAGGACGTGGGCCGCGTGCGCGACGTCGTGAGCGGACCCGATGGCTACCTCTATGTCGCCTTCAACGGGCCCGATCGCATCGCGCGGCTCGTCCCGGCGCCCGCGAGCGAGCCCTCCTCCGGCAAGACAAGAAACACAAGGCAGTAAGGCCATTTAATGCCTAACAATTTTTCAGCAGGACCATTCAACCCATCATATTCATGACAACTGGCCCAACGCATGCATGAGAGCAGGAACCAGGGGCTCTTGTGAGCGATTTCGAGCACAGAACAGACGTCGGCCCTCCCGGGGGCGCGGGTAGCAAGCAGGACGGTTGGAAAGGGTGCGACGAACGATTCGACGGAT
>NZ_DBNGVP010000123.1:0-13591 GCF_057119385.1 Archangium sp.
CGAGCTTCTCGCCCCACGTCACCGCCTTCACCGCACCCGCTCCCGAGGTACCCACCGTCAGCAGCGCGTTCGCCAGCAGCCGCGACACCTCTCGCACCTGCTCGCCCCGTGGCCTCTGGCGGAAGGCCTCCCAATACTCGGGGGCATTCTGGAAGAGCACGCGCACCGCTCCCGGTAGCTGGGTCAGGCTCTCCAGGCTCTCGCCTGGGTGGAAGACGAGCCGGCTCACGCCCTCCAGGGTGTCCCCCAGCGCCAGCCCCGCTCCCTCCAGTGCTGGCAGCACCACGCCGTCATCCGGCACGTAGGGGCCCAGGGGCTTCGCGCCCCGGGGTATCTCCAGCCCCGTGTCCACCGGCCACAGCTGCTCCTGCTCCACCGCGTAGAAGGAGCCCACCTCATAGCGGCCCGCCCGCAGTGTGCCGTCCGGCGCCCACCGCACCTCGCCGGCCCGCTGCACCGCCTCGCCCGTCACCGCCCGCACCAGGTAGCCGTCCGGCCGCACCACCCGCAGCCGGTGGAAGCGGTCCATGCGCGCGTGCAATTCCTCGCGCGTCACCGGCCCCTCGCCCGTGGCCACCTCCAGCAGCAGGTGCGCCGCCATGCGCTGGCGGGGAAACTCCAAAAGCCCCGCCTCCGCCTCCAGCAGGTGGGCCAACAGCTGCACCGCCTGTTGGGGCGACAGGGTGCTCCCGTCTTCCGGTAGCACTTCAGGGGCCACGCCCACCTGCACCAGCAGGCCCTGGAAGTGGTCCACGCTGAAGGGTACCGGCCAGGGGCGCCCCTCCCCCACGCCATCCCTCCAGCCCACAGCGCCCTCCACTCCGTCCTCCAGCGGCGCGTCCTCCTCTCGCCCCGGGCGGCGTCCCCGCGAGCCGGGTTCGTCCCGGGGTGCATCCGCCGTCATGGCCGGGGCACCATGCCCCTCATCGACGTCGTCCTCCGGGTCATCCTCCTCGTCGAGCGCAGGGACGTCCCCGGGCGGCAGGGCCGTCCCCGCGGAGTCCACGGACCCGGGAGGGCGCGCCTGGGTGAAGAAGGCCGACATCAGGTGGTGGGGGCGGGGGCTGGCGAACAGCCCGGGCAGCGGCGCACCCGTGGCGCACCCGCCCAGCATCAGCAAAGCCAGTGTCAGCACCACGCAGTGGGCGAGCCTCTGCCCGTCAGGGGACGCGGGGGGTATAGGGGACGCGGGGGGTGAAGGCGGGCGCATGGAAGGCCTCCCGGCAAGAACCTCTTCCCAGGTGTACGCACCCAGGCTGACCTTCCCGGCGGAGACCCTGCCCGCACTGGTAGACGTCTACCACCGGGGCAATGGTAGACACCACCACCAAAACACACATCAACACACAAAAAACCACCTCACTGATAGACGTCTACCAGTCAAGCCCCCAACGGGGGACGGCGGGCATCGGTCGCTTCATTGGGGCGGGCATGACCTGTTACGTCCGGGCGATACTCCCCCTGCATGGTGGCCATCCGGGCCGGCGCCGGGCCCCCGGGAACGCGCGGCGGCTCCAACCCGGGCTGCTTGCTCGCAACACGAGGGATGACACTGGATCGATTTGTGCGTTGGACCGTGCAGATCCTTGTTGGTAGAAGAGCGCGGGCCCCGCGGTAGGGCCCCCCATGGAGGCAGCGATTTTGCGGGAGAAACTGAAGGCGCTGGCGGAGCTGCAGAAGGTGGACCTCGAGGTCGCCTCGCTCCGGAAGGCCGCGGACGTGCATCCCCGGCAGTTGGCGGAGCTGGAGCGCGAGCTGGGCGCCGCGCGCAGCGCCATCGAGGCGGAGCGCACCCGGGTGGCCGACATCGAGCGGCAGAAGACGACGCTCGAGCAGAACATCTCGGACGAGAAGGACAAGGTGAAGAAGTGGGAGGCGCGGCTCGCCGAGCAGCGCTCCACCCGCGAATACTCCGCCCTCGCCCGGGAGATCGACATCGCCAAGAAGGCGAACCAGACGATGTCCGAGGAGCTGGTGGAGATCACCAAGACCCTCGGCGCGGCGCGCGAGGCGGTGAAGGCCAAGGAGATCGAGTTCTCCGCCCGCCAGGAGCAGCTGTCCGCCCGGATGACCGACCTGCGCGGCAAGCAGAGCCAGGCCGAGGGCCAGGTGAAGACGCTCGAGGGCAAGCGCTCCACGGTGGCCGCGGGCGTGGACGCCACGCTGCTGCGCCGCTACGAGACCATCCGCAAGAAGAAGCTGCCGGCGATGGTGGGCGTGGTGGCCGGGACCTGCCAGGGCTGCAACATGAACGTGCCCCCGCAGCTCTACAACACCCTGCGCGTGACGCTCGGCACGGACATCTGCCCGTCCTGCAACCGCATCATCTACGCCGTCGAGGCGCTCGAGACGCCGGCGGCGAAGTAGCGCCCGCGCGATGGCCGCACCGGATCTCGCCGACATCCTCCGCCACATCGGGCGCGAGGAGCCGCTCTCGGGGACGGTGCGCGCCTTTCCGGGCCTCACCCGCGAGGACCTGGGCCGCCTCCTGGAAGCCGCTGCCAGCCAGCTCGCTCCCCGTGCGCCCGCACCTCCGGCCGCCGAGCCGCGACGCCCGGCCCGGACGCCCCCTCCCCTGCCCACCGAGTCGACGGGCCCGGCCGGGGTGCCCTCGAGCCTGAAGCTCTTCTCGGACGGGGCCGCCCGCGGCAATCCGGGTCCCGCCGGGGCCGGCGCGGTGCTCGTGGACGCCGAGGGACGGGTGGTGGCCCGGCTCGGCAGGTTCCTGGGCGTGCAGACGAACAACTACGCCGAGTACATGGGCCTGCTGCTCGGCCTGAAGCACGCCCGGAGCCTGGGCGTGAAGGAGCTGGAGGTGCTCGCCGACAGCGAGCTGCTCATCCGCCAGCTCCAGGGGCGCTACCAGGTGAAGAGCCCCACGCTCCGCCCCCTCTACGAGGAGGCCTCGGCCCTGCTCAAGGAGTTCTCCCGGGTGAAGCTCGCCCACGTGCCGCGCGAGAAGAACAAGGCGGCCGACGAGATGAGCAACCGGGCCATCGACGAGCGGATGTGAACGGCGGGTCCCCTGCCGGAGTGACCTCGGCCCCTCCTCTGTTGTATGAGGCGAGTGCCGGAGTGGTCCGGGTGAACGCTGGTCACCGCTGGAACGGGTGACGGGAGGAAAGTCCGAGCTCCAGAGGGCAGGGTGCTGGCTAACGGCCAGTCGAGGCGACTCGCAGGACAGTGCCACAGAAAACAAACCGCCGGTTCCGCGAGGGGCCGGTAAGGGTGAAACGGTGCGGTAAGAGCGCACCGCGCTCGGGGTGACTCGAGCGGCACGGAAAACCCCACCTGGAGCAAGAGCCAATAGGAGCGCGTCCTCGAAAGGGGACAGGGGTTGCCCGCCCCATGCGTTCGGGTTGCTCGCTGATGAGGCCCCTGGGCAACCAGGGCCCTAGATGAATGTTCACCGCCCATCCCGAAAGGGGTGGGGACAAGACTCGGCTTACAGGGCCACTCCGGTTTTTTTCCCTGTACCTACGGCTGCGCCACCGGCACCTGCGCGAGCAGGATGCGGCTGCGCCCGTCGTTGCGCACGGCCTCGGGATTCTTGAGCTGCAGGCGCGCGTCCGTCTTCGGGTCCCAGAAGCCCACCCAGATGTTGAGGGCGCGGGCGGCGGAGCCGGGCGGGAGCGAGATGTTGAACTCGTCCTTCACCGTCTCGCCGGGCTTCCACTGGGTGGTGGGGTAGAGGCCTCCGGCCGGCTTGTGGTCCACGTTGACGCGCTCCCCGCGGCCCTCGGCGTCCTCCACGTGGACGAAGACCATGTAGTCCTCCTCCAGGGGCTTGAGGACCTTGAAGTAGGCGGTGACGCGAGCCCCCTCGTTGGGAGCGATGCGGCCGGGCTGGATGGTGGCGGCCACCAGCTCCACCCGGTCCTCGAAGTTGGCGCCGTTGCGCACCGAGAGCGGCGGCACCTGGGACACCACGGCCTGGCGCCGCTCGTTGGGGCTGGCCCCTCCGGGGGCCTCGACGATGCAGGCGCTGAGAAGGGACGCGGAACCGAGGAGGACGAGGAGCGTGGGACGGCGCATGGCCCCCTGGTTCTAGCGGCTTCCCGGCACGGCATCCACCAGCCCGTGGACCGTCCATCGCCCGTCTGTCTCCCGTCCGTGGCCCCGAGGGGCCGGGGACGTGTTGGCCGTGTGGCGGGGGCTGAAGGATGGGTGGGACTCGCGGAGGCATCTTGAGGTATGCGGTGCGCGCCATGAAGACGCCCACTGCCCTCCCCTTCCTCCTCGCGCAGGCGCCGTCGCCGCAGCCCGCTCCGCTGCCCCAGGAGCCCCCTCGGACGCAGCCCGGGGTACCGGAGACGGGCACGCCCCCGCCGCCCCAGGGCGGCACCGGGGACACGGTGGTGGGCGTGGGCCTCACGGTGCTCGTCGTCGCCCTGATGGTGGCCGCGGCGCGCAAGCTCTTCTTCAAGAAGCGCCCCGAGGAGCCCGGCCGCAAGCCGGTGCCGCCGCCCGCGAAGGAGAAGCCCGAGCTGCCCGCGGAGACTCCGCAACTGCGCGTGGAGCTGCCGCCCAGTGAGGCGGAGCTCGCGAGGCTGCGCGAGGCGGAGGAGATCCACGCCCGCGCGGAGACGCTCGCCCGTCAGCGCGAGGAGGCCACGCGCGCCGCGAAGGCGGCCACGGACGCCACCGAGCGGGCCCGCCTGGAGGCCGAGGTCCGGGCCCTCAAGGAGCGCGAGGAGGAGGAGAAGCGCGCCGAGTACCGCGCGAAGAAGGCGGCGGAGGACGAGGCGAAGGAGCGCCGCAAGCGCGAGCGCGAGGAAGCCGAGCGCCTGGTGGCCGAGCAGAAGGCCCGGGAGGCGGCGGCGGCCGAGGAGGCGCGGCGCGCGGAGGAGGCGGCGGCGCGGGCGAAGATTGAGGCCGAGGCGGGCCGGACGCTGGCGCAGGGCCTGGACAAGACGCGCAGCCAGGGCTTCATGGCGCGGCTCAACGGGCTGTTCGGCTCCAACCGCAAGGTGGACGAGTCGGTGCTGGCGGAGATGGAGGAGATCCTCTTCACGGCGGACATCGGCGTGCGCACCGCGTCCACCCTGGTGGAGGTGGCGCGCGACAAGCTCAAGCGCAACGAGCTGAGCGACGCCAACCGCATCAAGGACCTCATCCGCGAGGAGGTGACGCGCATCGTGGACCTGCCGGTGCCGCGCACGCTGGAGGGAGGAGGCCCGCCGCACGTGGTGATGGTGGTGGGCGTCAACGGCGCGGGGAAGACGACGACGATCGGCAAGCTGGCGGCGAAGCTGACGGGCCAGGGCAAGAAGGTGATGCTGGCCGCGGGCGACACGTTCCGCGCGGCGGCCACCGAACAGCTGGACGTGTGGGCGGACCGGGCGAAGGCGGAGCTGGTGAAGGGAGCGGAGGGCGCGGACCCGAGCTCGGTCATCTTCGAGGCCATCAAGAAGGCGAAGGACTCGGGCGCCGACGTGGTCATCGCTGACACGGCGGGCCGGCTCCACACCAAGGTGAACCTGATGGACGAGCTGAAGAAGGTGAAGCGCGTCATCGACAAGGCGCTTCCCGGGGCTCCCCACGAGGTGCTGCTGGTGCTGGACTCGACCAACGGACAGAACGCCATCCAGCAGGCCAGGCAGTTCCACGAGGCGGTGGGCGTGACGGCCATCGCGCTGACGAAGCTGGACGGCACGGCCAAGGGCGGCGTCATCATCGGCATCGCCGACGAGCTGAAGCTGCCCGTGGTGTGGGTGGGCGTCGGCGAGAAGGTCGCCGACCTGCGCCGCTTCGAGCCCAAGGAGTTCGTGCAGGCGCTGTTCGACTAGCGCCTACTCCTGCCCCTTCATCAGGCCCGGAAGCAGCTCCTCCATGAGCTTGAGCGTCTCCGGGTCCAGGTCCTGCCCATTCATGCCGGCGCCGAGCATGGCGCCCATGTTGGGCTTGCCGAGGTCCTCGTCCCCGTGGGCCTCCTGCCACCAGCGCACGCGCAGCTGCTCGAGCTCCCGGGCCTTCGAGGGACTGGCCTTGGCCAGCTCGCGGGTGAAGCAGTCCCGGCACGTCCACTTGAAGCGGTACGCGTCCACGTAGGAGCGCAGGGCCTTGAAGAAGGCCTCGTCGCCCACGAGCTTGCGCGAGGCGTGGTGCAGCAGGGGCGCCTTGCCGTACACCAGCGCGCCGTACTGCATGGAGTCGTCGAACTCGGAGGTGGGCCGGTCCGCCGGGGCATCCTTGCCGCCCGAGAGCCGGTACAGGTGGAAGGAGCCCACGAGCGTCTCCTCGCGCATCCGGTCCGCCACCGCGCGCCCGTGCTTCCACTCCATGTAGAGCAGCGCCGCGTACTGGGCGAGCGTCTCGTCCACCACCGGCATGTGGATGGGGTCCGAGCCCACCAGCCCCGCGAAGTACTGGTGCGCCACCTCGTGGGCCACGGTGAACTCGAGCGTGCGCTCCAGCGACTGGCCCAGTTGCGCGAGCGGTGCCGCGTCCCCGCCCATGGACTCCAGGAGCTGCTGCATCTGCCCCATGCCCGGCACGCCCTGGAGCACGCTGTTCGGGTCCGCCGCCGCCCGGTAGAGCGACGTGCCCACGGTGACGAGGCCGGGGAACTCCATGCCGCCCGCGCCACCGGACAGCGGGGCCTCCACCACGCGGAAGTACTTGAACGGCAGGGGCCCGAGGCGGCGCTCGAACTCGGTGAGCACGTCGCTGGCGTACTTCAGCACGCGCTTGCCCACCGCGGTGTCCCTGGCGGCGAAGTGGCTCTCCACGGTGACGCCATTCACCGTGGTGGTGGCGCTCTGGTAGCCGCGCGAGGCGAACACGGGGAAGTCCCGCACCGCGCCCGCGGCGAAGGTGTAGCGGATGCGGCCGTCCTTCTGGGGCAGCTCGCCCATGGGGACGCCCGTGGCGAACACCTTCCAGCCCGGGGGAACGGTGACGTTGGCGAGCACGTTCGAGGGCTCGTACAGCGCCAGGTCGCCCACGCCCGAGGGGCCGGCCCAGGGGTTGCCGCTCGTGTCGAGGGGAGGCACCAGGGGCACCACGCCCACCAGGCTCATGAAGTCGTCCATGGCGGCGAAGGCACCGTAATCCCCTCCCCCACCCGACGCGCCGAGCGAGCCCAGCAGCGACGTGGAGCCGGGCTGCGCACGCGGCACCCGCGCCTCCAGGTCCAGGTCCACCACCACCGAGCCCCCTGGAGCCACGGGGCTGGCCAGCGGCAGACGGTAGAGGCCGTCCTCGGGACGCTCCGGCTTCACCGGCTTCCCGTCCACCTTCACCTCGGAGAGCTCCACCCGTGGGTCGAAGGCATTGGGAGTGACGCGCAGGTGGACGGCGTCCAGCGGACGGGTGCGCACGGACAGTTCCACGCGCAGATGGCCCTTCACCTTGCGCGTCTTCGGATCCACCTCGAGCTGGACCTGATAGCGGGGCAGATCCTCCAGGGGACCGAGCGCCTGCGCGGCACGGGCCTTCTCCTCGGACTTGAGGTGCTGGAGGGAGAACTGCACCTCGGGAGGGACGAAGTCCCCGGCGGGAGCAACCCCGGGCACGAGCAGCAGTGCCAGCAGCGGCCAGCGGCGCAGGTAGGCGAGCATGAAGCGGATGTTACACCGCCCCGGCCTGCCCCGGAGCCAACACCGGGGCAGGCCCACCGTCAGACCTGGACGCTCCCGCTCAGAACAAGCGGGGGAACAGCGCGGAGACGGACTGGCCGCCGGTGCCGGTCAGGCCCTCCAACTGCCCGGAGATCGGCCAATGGCTCTTCATGCCCAGGTAGTTGTACGTATGCTTGCCGGGGCCCACGTACAGGTAGCCGGGGCCCACCCCGAACATCTCGCCACCCAGGAAGCCCGCGGCGTCGTGCAGCACGCCGTGCGCCCTCACTCCCGGAATCCACCCGACGGCCACGTCCAGCACCTGCGTGGAGAGCCCTCCGCCCGGCCCCACGAGCCCACCGGTGGAGTTGAGCGCGATGGCCTCGCCCGCCGTCAGCGCGCCACCCGTGACGATCTCCATGGCCTCACCGTACTGCCGCTGCCACGGCTTCCACCTGGAGGGATCGTTCATCAGGGCCTTCTTGTCCGCCGACAGGCCGTTGATGGCGGCATCCTTCTTGGCGCGGATGGCGTCGGGATCGAACTTCTCCCGCAGCTTCTCCGCCCCCTTCTTGATGTTCTCGTCCAACTGCTTGAACTCGTAGAAGAGGCTCTGCGCGGTATAGGCCCAGCCGATGGCCTGCTTGAGATCGGAGTCCAGCGGGCTGACGGGTGAGGTGAGCGCCGAGACGGAGCCTCCCGCCCAGGCCGCCTGGGCCGTGAGCTTGTCTCCGAGGAAGCCCGCCCCGAAGGTGTACGCCGAGGCCGCGCCCAGCAGCACGCCGCCGATGCTCATCAGCATCGGGTCCTTGAGCACATAGCCCACCGTCATCGTCGCCGCGCCCACCACGGAGATGACGAAGGCCGTGCCGGCGAAGCCCGTGGCCACGCCCACGCTCACCGCCGTGGCGATGGCCGCCACCACCGGCACGTGGCCCGTGGGGTCCGTGTTGGAGATGGGGTTGTTGTAGACGTACGTATACCGGTTGAGCGCCTGCGGGTTGTCCGGGGACGGCACCACCGTGTCCGGGGAGATGAAGCGGCCCAGCTGCGGATCGTAGTAGCGGGCATTCATGTAGACGAGCCCGCTCTCGTCCGTCTCGTGCCCGCCGTAGCCGCGAGTGCTGGCCACGCTCCCGCTGGAGGCCACCTTCGCTCCGAAGGCCGAGTAGTCGAGGGTGGCCACCCGCTGTCCCGACGCGTTCGTCAGCGCGCGCACCGAGCCGAGGTGATCCTGGTGGTACCAGGTGGCGCCCGAGCCGTCGCGCCGGGCCACCAGCACCGGGCCCGCGTAGTAGGACTTCGTCAGGCCCGAGGGGCCCAGCTCCAGCAGCGCGCCGAAGTAGCGCGTGGTGCCCGAGGCGCTCGTCTTCATCACCCGCTGGCCGTTGGCGTCATAGGCGAAGGAGCTCGTGCCGCTGGCCGCCGTCACCCGTGCCAGCCGGTTGTCCGCGTCCCACTCCAGCGTCCTGCCGCCGCCCGAGACCAGGTTGCCATTCACGTCATAGCCGTACCCGGTGGCGCCGGCCCCGGTGACGGCGTGCCGGTGGGCTCCGTCCCCGTACTGGTAGGTGCCCACCTGCGAGTTCCACGTCATGTTGCCCAGCGCGTCGTAGACGAAGCCCTGCGACTGGTTGCCCGAGACGCCGGTGAGCCGGTTGAGCGAGTCATAGGAGTAGGACAGGTTGGCGAGGGAATGCGTGGACGAGGACATGCTCGTCACGCGGCCCCCCGCGTCGTAGGCGTAGCTGGCCTGGAACACCGCGCCGCCGGGTCCGCTCACGGAGGCCGCCGTCATCCACTGCCGGGTGTCGGCGTAGCTGTAGCTGGCCGTGGTCCCGTTGGCGTAGGCCGCCGACACGAGCTGGTCCCGGGCGTTGTAGCCCAGCGCGTTGACGTAGCCGCCCACGCTGCTCAGCCGCCCCGCCGCGTCATACCCGTACGGCACCACCTCGCCATCCGGGTACGTCAGCCGGGACAGCCGCCCCGCCGCGTCATACGCATACCCCAGCGTGTAGCAGGTGCCGCTCACGCACTTCGTCAGCGACGTCACCCGCCCCGCCACGTCGTAGACGCGCGACTCGCCGCCAATCGGCTCCACCACGCTCGTCAGCGTCCCCTTGCTCGCGCCCCGCCCCGCTTCGTCATACACCCACCGCGTCTGCTTCCCGTCCGCCAGCGTCTTCGTCAGCCGCCGGCCCAGGGCATCATACGAGTAGGACGTCACCTGCCCCTTGGCATCCCGGTGCGTCAACACCCGTCCCGCGGCGTCATACGTGAAGCTGCTGCACCCCGTGTCCGGATCGCACCCCGCCAGCTTGCGCCCCAGCGAGTCCCAGCTCACCGACGTGACGTTGCCCGCCGCGTCCGTCACCCGCGTCAGGTTGCCCAGCAAGTCATACACATACGCCGTGTACTGGTACGTGGAGCCATTCTTCTCCCGCACCTGCGACATCCGCCCGTAGGCGTCCGTCCACACCACCTTCTCCTGGCCCAGCTCGTCATAGCTGACGACGTACCCATTGCCATACACACGCTGGCCCACCGTGTTGTCCGGGTTCGTCACCGTGCGCAGCCGGCCCAGCCCGTCGAACGAGAACACCTGGTAGCGCGGCGTCTCACCCGGGGCGTACCACGCCGACTTCTTCCACACCCGCGACGAGCCATCGCTGTAGAGCGACTCCTGGGTGGCCCCGCCCTCCTTCACCGTCTTGTAGCGCCGGCCCAGCCCGTCCTCGTACACCTCGGACCACAGCCCGTCCGCCGTCCCGTCGGACACCGTCCGCCGCACCCGCTGCAACCAGGGGTTGCCCCAGTCCAGGTACGCGAAGCTCTCCGTGCTCCCGTCCGGCAGCAGCGTCTGCACGGGCCGCCCCAGCGCGTCGTGCACGTACGTGGTGACGTTGCCGTTGATGTCCGTCTCGGATTGGATCAAATCCAGCACGCCGTTCCACGTCTTGGTGGAGCACTGGCCCAGCGCGTTGCACCGCCGCGTCTCGTGCACGTGGTAGGTGGCGTCGTACTCCGAGCGGGACACCGCCCCCAGCTCGTTCGTCTCCGAGGTGCGGTTGCCCCAGGCGTCGTAGCCGAAGCCGCGGGTGACGTAGCCTCCTGTCTGGTTGTTCCACGCGAGCTGCCGCGTCACCAGGCCCCGGGCCGGCGCCGCCGCGTAGGTGCCGTTGCCGTCGTACTCGTGCAGCGTCTGCTTCAGCAGCGTGCCGCCCGTGCCAATGCCCGCGTAGATGTTCTCGTACGCGGGCATCCCGACGATGTACGCGCCCGTGTTCGGGTACAGGCCGCGCAGCGACGTCCGCTCGTCCCCGGCCACGTCATAGTCGCCGTACTCGTAGGTGAGGTTGCCGTTGCCGTACTGGTCATAGCCGATCTGCAACAGCGTCCGCCGGCACGAGGACGTCTGGTTGCACTCGTACTCCCAGCGCTGCGTCATCAGCGAGGTGTACGGGGCCACCGCGTTCTCCGAGTAACCGAACGTCGAGTACTTGAAGAGGTTGCCGCTCGCGTCCCGGTAGTACGTCACCTCCGGCTTGGAGATGCAGCCCACGTGTTGGTGGTAGTACGTCTCCGTGTAGTTGCCGGCCGCGTCCAGCACGGACGTCACCTTGCGGAAGCCGAGGAAGCGCCGCTCGCTGGAGGACCACAGGCCGCCCTGGTAGCTGTAGCGGGTGGTCGAGCAGCTGCCCCGTCCATCACACCCCTGCACCGAGGACACCGTCTGGAGGACGAACCCGACGGGCAGCGAGGTGTTGCTCCAGGCCGTGGACGGCGTGTAGCCGATGGCCGTGGTGCCCCCCAGCCCGTTGGACATGGAGGACATGAGCAGGTGGCCGGGGTTCGTCAGATAGACATAGGTGTCGTAGCTGTACTGCTGGAGCAGGTCCAGCTTGCCATCCCCGTTGTGGTCCCCGAAGCGCGTCCAGGCGGAGGTGGTGCCCTGGTAGGGATTGTAGCCCCAGTTGCTCACGGGCGCGAAGCCGCTGCCCGTGGAGAGGTACACGTAGTTGTAATACGAGTTCTGCTGGAGCATGTCGGTGCGGCCATCGCCGTTGAAGTCACCGAAGTGCGTCCACTCGGCCTCTCCCCGGTAGGGGTTGTTGGCCCAGTTCACCGGCGCCGCGAAGCCATTGCCCGTGGACAGGTACACGTAGTTGTCGTTGTAGTACTGCTGGAGCAGGTCCAGCTTGCCATCCCCGTTGAAGTCACCGAAGCGCGTCCAGACGGCGATCCCCGCCTGATAGGGATTGTAGCCCCAGTTGACCACCGGCGCGAAGCCGCTCCCCGTGGAGAGGTACACGTAGTTGTAATACGAGTTCTGCTGGAGCATGTCGGTGCGGCCATCGCCGTTGAAGTCACCGAAGTGCGTCCACTGCGCATCCCCCGCCCGGTAGGGGTTGTTGCCCCAGTTCACCGGCGCCGCGAAGCCATTGCCCGTGGACAGGAACACGTAGTTGTCGTTGCCATACTGCTGGAGCAGGTCCAGCTTGCCATCGCCGTTGAAGTCGCCGAAGCGCGTCCAGGCGGAGGTGGTGCCCTGGTAGGGATTGTAGCCCCAGTTGCTCACGGGCGCGAAGCCGCTCCCCGTGGAGAGGTACACGTAGTTGTAATACGAGTACTGCTGGAGCATGTCGGTGCGGCCATCGCCGTTGAAGTCACCGAAGTGCGTCCACTCGGCCTCTCCCCGGTAGGGGTTGTTGGCCCAGTTCACCGGCGCCGCGTAGCCGCTGCCCGTCGACAGGAACACGTAGTTGTCGTTGTAGTACTGCTGGAGCATGTCGGTGCGGCCATCCCCGTTGAAGTCGCCGAAGCGCGTCCACTCCGGGCTGCTCCGGTAGGGATTGTTGGCCCAGTTGGACACCGCGCCGAAGCGCTGCCCCTCCTGCGGCCAGGAGAGGCTGACGGCCGGCAGGGCCGTGCCCGCGGTGACGGTGCCGCTCCCATCCACCGTGGCGTCCCGGCCGAACTGCTGCACGGAGGCCAGCAACGAGCGCGTGGGGCTGGTGCTCGCCGTATAGGAGAGCCGGTAGGCGCGCACCCGGCTGCCGCTCGTCGTCACGTCCACCGTCTTGAGCCGGTAGCGCGACAACCCCAGCGTGCTCGAGCCGTTTCCATAGGAGACCGGATCCGGCCGCGGCTCGTAGTACAGCTTCACCAGCGTGCCGTTGTAGCTGGCATTGTCCGGGTAGCACTCCTGGGCCGGGCTCCCGTCACACCACCAGCCATAGCTGACGGTGTTGCCCGAGGTGTCCACCGCGCTGTTCAACCCCCAGCGGAAGGTGCCCACGAAGGTGCCGCCCCTGTAGGCCTGGAAGAGCGCGCCATAGGTCAGGCGGGTGCCGTCCTTGCGCCACACCGTCCAGGTGTTGGCCGCGGCGTCATATTTGATTCGCTGGTAGCTCTCGATGCGGGTGGCGTGCGTGCCTCCCGTGGTACAGCTCGGGCTGGTGCTGCCCGCGGGACACGGAACCAGGTCCTGCCCGTCCAGCAGGAAGAGGTCGCCTCCGTCATAACGCGGCGTACCCTTGCCGGAGCTGGCCCGTCCGATGGTGGAGAAGCCCTCCAGGCCCCAACCGACGCCCGCGGCGCCGCTCCC
Organism: Archangium sp.; assembly: GCF_057119385.1. Taxonomy (NCBI): domain Bacteria; kingdom Pseudomonadati; phylum Myxococcota; class Myxococcia; order Myxococcales; family Archangiaceae; genus Archangium; species Archangium sp. The sequence goes on from NZ_DBNGVP010000123.1 coordinate 13,171, forward strand.
TCCCGTCGAGCTGTAGGTGAGCCGCAGCGAGGGCTCCAGTCCGTGGAAGGTGGGGACGGCGATCGGCTCCGAAGTGGAGAACGCCCCGTAGTACGTGTCCACCGACGGGGCCTGGTTCGAGGGCGCATCCGCCAGCACCGGCCCGCCAACGAGCCCAGCCAACAGCGCGAGCGCGCAGGACACCTGCGCACCAAGAAGACGGTTCTTCATGACTCCTCCTGCAGAGGAGAAAAATCCTAGTAGAAGTGGATTCACCTGTGGTGAAGTTTTCACGAGGCGACGAATCCCCCCCGGAGAGGACTCCAAGCCATGCGCTAGGATGGGCCCGCCCCCATCCCTGGAGACGATGACACGATGAAGAAGCGCTTTCTGCTGGTGGCCGCAGCCTTGCTCGTACTGGCCATCGCAGTGGTGGTGGCGG
>NZ_DBNGVP010000124.1:0-16174 GCF_057119385.1 Archangium sp.
TACGAAAGACGGCGGAGCTGGTGCAGCAGGTGGCGGCGGTGTCGAGGGAGCAGGCGCACGGGGTGGTGCAGATGAACCGAGCGATGGTGCAGGTGGACCAGGTGACGCAGCGCAACGCATCGGCGGCCGAGGAGCTGTCGTCGACGGCGGAGGAGCTGGCGGCACAGGCCGAGTCGCTGCAGCAGATGATGACATTCTTCCGGGTGGCCGAGGAGGTGAGGGGGATGCACGGAGCGGTGCAGCCGGTGCGCCTGCCGCCGGTGGCCTCACCCGCCCAGGGCCTGAAGGCGGTGGCGCAGGCACTGCCCGCACCGATGGCCCCCACCGGCACGGCCCATGGCTTCAAGCGCGTCTAGGACGGAGAGCCCCTCCATGAGCACGAACACGAATACGAGCACGAACACCGCCACCGACGCCGCCCGTCCGGCGCAGTACCTGGGCTTCTCGCTGGCGGGCGAGACGTACGCCATCGAGCTGCTGCGCATCCGCGAAATCATCGAGCACGTGCCCATCACCCGCGTCCCGGGCATGCCCCCGGCGGTGCTGGGCGTCATCAACCTGCGGGGCCGGGTGGTGCCCGTGGTGGACCTCGCGATGAAGATGGGGCTCGGCCCGCGCCCCGTCACCCGGTGGACGTGCTTCGTCATCGTCGAGGCGCTGCTGGACGGCGAGCGCACCACGCTGGGGCTGCTGGCCGACACGGTCAGCGAGGTGCTCGACCTGGGGCCGGACGAGATCGAACCGCCGCCCGCCTTCGGCACGCGCACGCCCGTGGAGTACCTGCGCGGCATGGGCCGGCAGGAGCAGCGCTTCATCCTCCTGCTGGACCTGGACCGGGTGCTGAGCACCGATGAGTTGCTGGGCCTGGCCGCCGCTCCCGCCAGTGGGGGCGCATGAGGGCGGTGGCGTCAGCGGAGACGGCGGTGCCCCCGGTGGGCCCGCTCCCGTTGTCGGAGCGGGAGTTCTCCCTCTTCCAGACGCTGGTGGAGCGCGAGGCGGGCATCCACCTGGGCCCCTCGAAGCAGGCGCTGCTGGTGGGGCGGCTGTCCCGGCGGGTGCGCGCGCTGGGGCTCTCGTCCTTCGGCGCCTACTACCGCTTCGTCACCGCTCGCGGCAACGAGGCCGAGCGGGTGCGGATGCTCGACTGCCTCTGCACCAACGAGACGCACTTCTTCCGCGAGCCCGAGCACTTCGCCTTCCTCCGCCAGCGCGTCTTCCCCGAGTGGACGCGGCGGGCGGCGCAGGGGTTGATGGCGCGGCGCGTGCGGGTGTGGAGCGCGGGGTGCTCGACGGGCGAGGAGCCCTACTCGCTGGCCATGGAGCTGCTCTCGCACTTCCCGCCGGGCTCGGGGTGGGAGGTGGAGGTGCTGGCGACGGACCTGTCCACCTGGGCGCTGGAGCGGGCCCGGCAGGGGCTCTGGCCGCTGGAGAAGGCGGCGAGCATCCCCCGGCCCCTGCTGCGCGCCTTCATGCTCGAGGGCGTGCGCAGCCAGGAAGGGTGGATGCAGGCGGGGCCGGAGCTGCGCGAGGTGCTGCGCTTCGCTCGCGTCAACCTGAGCGGCGAGCGCGGCTGGCCCCAGGGGCCCTTCGAGCTCGTCTTCTGCCGCAACGTCCTCATCTACTTCGGCGCCGAGGCCCGGGCCCAGGCGCTGAGCGCCCTGCTGCGGCGGCTGCCTCCCACCGGCTACCTCTTCCTCGGGCACGCCGAGAGCCTCACCGGTACCGCCGAGTCCGCCCGCTGCGTGGCTCCCAACGTCTATGGCGCCAGGGCCTCGCCGCTCGCGGGCGCCGGCCCTACTTGATGCGCTCCAGCGCCAGGTCGAACAGCGACGTCTCCAGCCGCTCCGTGTCCTTCTCGGACACGCCGTGCATGGAGAACGAGACGCGGTGGGTGCCAATCTTGCGCTGAGCCGACACCACCTTCGCCTTGCCCTTCACCGGCTCCTGGTTGCCCGGCAGCCGCAGCGTGAAGTCCGGCTCCTCCGACTCGACGGGCGGCTTGTGCAGCATCACCGAGAAGCCTCCCACCGACACATCCAGCGTCATGGCCCGGATGGGGCCCGCGGCGAAGGCCAGGTCCACCTGCAGCCCCTGGGCGATGCGGAAGGTGCGGCGCGCGGACTGTCCGGGTGGCAGGCGCATGCCCTGGGCCGCCGTCAGTGCCCTCGCGAACTGCTCCCTCGCCATGCCGTAGCGCCGCTTCTCCTCCTCGGACATCTGCCCCTTGCGCGCCCGCGCATGGAGCGCACGGAACTGCTCCACCCACAGATTGGCGCTCATCACGGCTCTCCGCGGCCTCGGGGGGCGTCCTTGCTACGGAGGGGTGATGCCCACCCGCTCCAGCGCGAAGTCGATGAGGAAGCCCTCGAGCAGCTCGCTCTCGCGCTCGGTCAGGTCCATGAAGGCGAAGGAGGCGCGGTGCTTGTCGGCGCGCTGGAACTGGGACACCACGCGCACCCGGCCCGCCAGTGTCGAGCCATCCGGCAGGTACAGCAGCGCGCTGGGCCGCTCCTTCACGTCCACCGCGTGCGGCAGCGTCACCGAGAAGCCACCGGCCGAGATGTCCAGCGTGTTCGTCCACACGTTGCCGTAGGCCATCTGCAGCTCCACGGGCAGCTGGTGCGCCACGCGGTAGTGGCGCCGGGCCTCGGCCCCGTCGAGCATCAATCCCTGGGCGTTGAGGAGGGCCCGCGCGAACTGCTCGCGCTTGGCCAGGTAGTCCTGGCGCTCGGACTCCCCCAGCTTCCCCTGCCGCGCCCGCGTGTGGAGCGCGCGGAACTCATCGATGAACTGGATCACGCCCATGGTGTCGCTCCTGTGTCCTGGTTCTTACTGGGAATTTCGCGCTCCCGCCATCGGGGAGTGGCTCCCGGCCCCAGTCCCCAGCCCAGCCGGCGGCGTCGCTCAGGCGTCCCTGAAAGTCGCCGCCAGGCCTTTCCTGCCCGGGTGGGTCCTTGTGGGAGACGGAGGGGAAGGCAACGCATCACCCGCCGCACGATAGCCGGGGCGCCGGGGCCGCCGGAACCCGGTGTGTGCGGTTTCTCTCAGGGTGCGGCCCGGCCCTCTCCGGGAGCGGAGGGGAGGGGTCTACTCTGATGCCCGTTCCGCTTCTGGAGGGTTCTCATGAGGATCGGGTGGGTGTTCCTGGCCGGGCTCGCCCTTGGGGTGGGCGCCTGCGGTCATGTGTCTGGGGTGGAGCGGGGGGCGCCAGACGACGTCGTTCATGCGGAGTGCAACACCGCCGCCGCCCGCATCCATGCGCTGATCGCGCAGGGACAGCTCGTCGAGGCCGAGGCGCTCATCGCCGAGTCCACTGCCGCGGGTCTGATTTCCAGGCAGCACGCCACCCAGTTGCTGACGCGTATCGCCCAGCTGAACACGAAGCTGGGAGAGATTCCCGCGCGTCTGCAGCGGGTGAAGGACTTTCCCTCACAACTCAAGGACTACACCCTGTATCAGATCGAGAAGATGATGGAGGACAGAGACTTCAGCCTCGCGACGAAGGCTCAATTGCAGGAGGCCGCCAAGCTCATCAAGCAGGAGACGCGCCTCATGAGGAAGATCTGAGGTTCGCATGGCACACCCCAGTCTCGACGAGATGATGGCCCGGATGCGGGCGGCCCGGGAGGCCGGCTCGGCCAATGAGGCGAGCCCGGAGCAGCTCCAGCGACTCCGGGAACTGGCCCGGGATTGCCCCGCCTTCACGCCCAACCTGTTGGAGCTCGCGCGGCTGTTGCAGTTGACCGATGAGCCCGAGGTCGAAATGGAGCAGGCGCTCGAGGAAATCCAGGGGCTGCTGGAGCAGGCCGTCCAGGCCTCTGACCGGAGTGCACCGGCGCTGCTGGAGCTCGCCCACTTCATCGATGTCTTCCGCGACTCGCCCGGGGTGGCGGAGGCGCTCTTCGAGGAGAGTGTGGCGAGCGCCCTGCGTGCCCTGGAGGGTTCATGGGCCGGGCTCATCGACTTCTGGGCCATGGAGCGGACGAAGGACTCGCTGGAGAAGGCCCTGAAACTCAGCGAGCTGGCGGTGCGGGTCTTCCCGGAGTCCCCCAGCATCTTCAATGTCGTCGAGGACACGAAGGAGAAGGCCGCCCGGGCGGGTCTGCTCCCCCGGAACGAGGGTTGACTACGGCGCCACGCCGACGACGATGGGAGGCTCGATGAGCTCCGGGGGCGTGGCGTCCTTGTCATCGGCCACCCACTCCGGCTCCCGCGCCGTCTGCCCCCGCTTCCAGGCGCGAGGCACCCGCCTCAATCCAATCGGGTAGAGCCACAGGCGCCCCTCCCGGTCGATGTGCAGCCTCAGGAAGTTCTTCCAATCCGGAATGGCCAGCGAGGAGAACGCCTCGTTGGGATGCGCCCCGAAGCCGTTGAGCGAGATGAGCAGGTAGACGCCCATGAGCGTCGGTCCGAGCACGAAGCCTCCGGTGAAGACGAGCATCGCCCCGAGCAGCTCCTGTGGCGCGCTCCCCAGCGGCAGCACGGCGCCCGAGAGCGCGAAGGCCCCCCAGAAGACGAAGAGCGACGCCGCCAGGTGCGCGGCTCCGTGCAGCAGCCCCGCCACCCAGCGCGCCCGGCCGAAGCGCGCATCCGCCAGCCACACCAGCCCCAGCATCAGCACCACCGCCAGCAGCAGCACTCCCGGGTTGACGAGCCCCGCTCCCAGCACCCGTGACAGCCTCCATGTCACCGTGCCGCCCTCGCGCAGGTCCGCCACCTGCATCCACGTCAGCAGCAGGTACAGCAGCCCGGTGAACACGCCGAAGCCCGGGTTGTGCCCGAGGAATCCCAGGTTGCGCCAGCACAGCCGCCGGGACTCCTCGGGCGAGGGGAACGTCTTGCGCGCGGTGAAGCCGTCCGGCAGCGAGCCCTCCTCGCGCGGCACGTGCGTCGGGTGCAGGAAGGCCCCTCCTCCCCCCGCGATGATCTTCTGCCGTCCCTCCGCGTTGGCGTGCCGCCGGTAGTGGTGGATGTCTCCCGTCAGGAAGACGCTCACCTTCTTGCCCAGCACCTGCTGCTCGAGGAAGTCCAGGTTGTTGTCCAGGTACGTGCGCTCCCCCGGCGGGCGCACCTGGCCCAGCAGCCACGCCGGCTCCGCCAGGCACAGGATGATGCGATCCTTCTCCTTCAACTGCTTCGCCAGCTCCTGGAAGTACCGCACCTGCGGCTCGTCGATGTCCGACTCGAGCTGCATGTCCGTGCCGAGCAGCCACCAGCCGTGCGGTAGTTTCACCGCGAAGTAGCTGCGCCGCTGGTGCGTCCTCCACCCCGCCGGCCGCCGGCCCTGACAGAACAGCCGCATGAAGGACACCAACCCGTCATACCAGTCGTGGTTGCCCGGAATCGCGAACAGGTGTGGCGCCGGCCCCTGCCCCCTCATCGCCGCCTCCCACGGGTGCACGGTCCGCTCCTCGTACTCCTTCACGCTCGCCTCCGGGTACACCTCGTCCCCGCCGAACACGAGCACCTCGCCCCGGCGCGTCTCGTGGGCCGTGCCCGTCTCGTCCTTCAGCGTCAGCGTGGGCCTCGACACCGTCTGTGCCACCGCGTACGTGGAGTCCCAGCCGTCCCCCAGGTCCGCCACGTAGTCCAACCACAGCTCCTCGCGCGGCCTCCCCGCCTCGTCCACCGAGAAGTCACTCGGCTCCACCTTCGGGGCCGCCAGTGCATCGAGCAGCCGGCGATCCGCCTGCTCCCCGATGGTGGTGGAGATGGCGGAGCGCATGCCCGCCTTGAGCAGCACGAACGGATCGAACCAGCGCACCATCTTCCGGCCCGGGGGACGCGGGGGCGGCGCGGTGGGCGCGCGTTGGGGCGCGGTGAGGGTTTCTGTTCCCGAGGCCATGGCTCTTCCTCCGAGTGAACGGGAGGGGACTCGTGAGCGCGGTACGGCACGGGGGCTCCTTCAAGCCTGCGCGGCGCCGCTTCCCGGGACAAGGACATCTGCTCGCACCGGAGCGAGTGTCGGGTTTGCAGCACGGCGTGGGACTCGCCAGGGGAGCGCCCCGCCCAGACCCCGCCGGGCCCGGTCCTTCTTTCGACAAACGCGCGCCGAGGGGTTGCCTCCATGCCGCCCCCCGACACATTGATACCGATCGCCACCTCCCGTGTGGCAGGGGGTCCATCATGAACGAGTCCTCTTCGCGGCCTGGTCTGGAGCGGACGCTGCGGGCGCTCGCCTCCGCGGCCCGTCCGCATCCCTCCGAGTCGGAGGAGTATGCCGTCATCGCGCTCGCCGCCCGCGCCCTGCTCTTCCTCCACTCCCGCGACGAGCTCGAGGACTTCTACGGCTGGCTCGAGTCCCGCGAGGCCGGCGTCTCCTCGGGCCCCGTGCGGACCTTCCCCTCCATGGACGAGGCCCTCGGCTGGCTCGAGCACCAACCCGAGGCCGCCCAGGGCTCCCTCGTCGAGGTGGAGCGTGAGACGTATGTCATTGCGCTCGGGCCCACGGGCTCGTTCGTGCTCGTGCGTACGGTGACGCACCACGAACCCGTGGGGGTTTGAGCACAGGGGGGAACCCGCGACCCAGGTACCCTCACCCCGTCCCTCTCCCGGGGGGAGAGGGGAGAGTGGGGGAGTGGGGTGGACTAGAGGGACGTGTGGGGCGTCGTCTTCTGGGGGCTCGTGCTCGCCGTGGGCAGCGTGAAGGTGAAGGTGCTTCCCTTTCCCCACTGGCTCTCCGCCCAGATGCGGCCGCCGTGCGCCTCGACGATTCCCTTCGCGATGTACAGCCCCAGCCCCGTCCCCCGGCTCTCCGCGTCCTTCGCCTGCCAGTAACGCTCGAAGACGTGCGGCAACGCCTCGGCCCGGATGCCCGTGCCCGTGTCCCTCACCCACAACTGCACCTCGCCCCGGTGCACCCTCGCCCCCGCCGTCAGCACCCCTCCGTCCGGCGTGAACTTCAACGCGTTTCCCAGCAGGTTGCCCATCACCTGCAACACCCGCGTCCGGTCGCACTTCACCTGCATGTCCTCGTCCGGCAGCTCCGCCACCACCCTCAGCCCCCTCGCCTCCGCCAGCGGCCTCACGCTCTCCAGCGCCTCCGTCACCAGCGACGACACCGGCTGCTCCGATGGCTCCAGTGGCAGTCCGCCCGCCTCGATTCTTCCCCAGTCCAGCAGGTCCGAGATCAGCCGCCCCATCCGGTCCGCCGCCGCCTGGATGCGGCCCGCCTGCTTCAGCACCGGCTCGCTCCCCGCCTTGCCCTGCGCTCCCCGCAGCAGCAGCGCCGACGCCAGCTGCACCACCCCCAGCGGGTTCTTCAAATCGTGGCTCACCACCGCCAGCAGGTCCTCGCGCGCCCGCGTCGCCCGCCTCGACTCGCCGAAGAGCCGCGCGTTGTCGATGGCCAGGCTCGCCCGCACGCACAGGTCCTCCGCCAACGCCAGGTCGCTCGGGCCGTAGCGCCGCCCCGAGGCCGATGACACGAATGTCACCGCCCCCAGCGTGTGCCCCCGCGCCTTCAGCGGGATGATCATGTACGAGCGCGCCTGCAGCCGGCTCAGCAGCGCCGGGTGCTCCGGCTCCGAGGCCGCCGCGCGCAGCAGCGAGTCCGTCACCGCCGGCACCAGCTCCGGCTCACCCGTGTGCAGCACCCGCAGCACGCCCACCGGGGCCTCGCGCCGCTCGAAGCGCCTCGTCAACGCGCGCGCCTGCTCGAATTGCGTCGGGTCCAGGTGCGCCACCGCCACGCGCGACACCCACGCGCCCTGCTCCACCGCGTCCACCAGGCACCAGTCCGCCAGGTCCGGCACCGCCAGGTGCGCCAGCAGCGTGTACATGCCCTGGGGATCCGGCGGGTGCGCGAACAGCGTCGTCATCGCCTGGTACAGGAAGGACTGCCGGCGCTCGGCCGCCTCCACCTCCGCCCGTGCCGCCTGCTCCAACGCCAGCGCGCGCGAATGCACGGCCTCGGCCTCGGTGAGTGGACGCACCGTCACCAGCACCCGCACCGGGCCCTCCCCCTCGCGCATCGGTGTGAAGCAGAAGGTGTGGGGCCGGGGGCCTCGCGGGCTCAACCACGTGCCGTCCACCGAGTGCGGTGCTCCCGTGGCCAGGGCCACCCCCCGTCCGGACTCCAGCAGGGCCCCGTCCTCGGCGCCAGGCGCCAGCCCCGCCCAGGGCTGGCCGAGCAACAGCTCCGGCGGCATGCCCAGGACGCTCGCCCCCACCGTGCTGCACGCGAGCACCCGTCCCGCCTCGTCCAGCAGGTAGGCGGGCTCCGGCAGGGCCTTGAAGGCCATCTCGAATCCGGCGGGGGAAAGACTCATCGCAGCGCCACAACCGGTGGCGGGGGGCTCCTCTTCATTTCATACCACTGGCCCTTCCTCCCCGCCGTGTGGAGTGGGAGCGGCCGAGCGGCGTCCGGAAGGTGACGTTACGCTCCCCCGTTCTCCCCGCCGGCGAGCTCCCGGAAGCGCCGGGAGAAGTCACTCAGCGGCAGCACCTCGTGGGCGAGGCCCGCCGCCACCGCCACCCCCGGCATTCCATAGACGACACTGGTGGCCTCGTCCTGGGCCATCACCCAACCGCCCGCAGCGTGTACCTCCCGCAAACCCTCCAGGCCGTCCTGCCCCATCCCCGTGAGGACGGTGGCCGTCAGGGCGGCCCCGAAGACCTGGGTCGCCGAGCGGAACAGCCACGTGCCCGAGGGCCGGAAGCCTCCCACCGGGGCGGCGTTGGACACCTCCACCCGCCTGTCCGCCCGCACCCCGAGGTGCCGGTCATCCGGGGCGATGTAGACGACTCCCGGGCGCAGGGCCTCGCCGTCCTCGGCCACCTTCACCTCCACCTTGCACACACTGTCCAGCCAGGTGGCCAGGCCCTTGGCGAAGCCCAGGGCGATGTGCTGCACCACGAGGATGGGGAGGGGGAAGCCGGCGGGCAGCTCCGAGAGGATGCGGTGCAGGGCCGCGGGGCCTCCCGTGGACGCGGCGATGGCCAGCAGCCCGGCCCTGCTCCGGCGCGCCGGCACCACGGGGGCGCGCGGGACGGGCCCCTCCTCGCGCACGGGCCAGTGGCGGATGACCTTCACCGCGGCCATGGCCTTCACCGTGTCGCGCAGCCGGCGGGCCTCCGTCTCGAAGTCCGGCGCCTGCGGGCCCACCAGCTTCTGCAGCACCGCCAGCGCTCCGGAGCGCAGCGCGGCCATGGACGTTTGAATGTCGCGCTCCACCAGCGTGGACACCACCACCACCGGCGTGGGCACCTCCGTCATGATGCGGCGCGTGGCCTCCAGCCCATCCATGTTCGGCATCTGGATGTCCATGGTGACCAGGTGCGGGCGCAGGCGGCGGGTGAGCTCCACCGCCTCCACGCCATCCTTCGCCTCGCCCACCACCTCGAAGGCGGGATCGGCCCGTAGGATTTCCACCAGCAGGCGCCGGGCGGTGGGGGAGTCTTCGGCGACGAGGACGCGGAGCTTGTCGGGCTTCATAGGAGCTGCCTCAGGGTCTCCAGCAGGTGGGTTTGATCAAAAGCGCTCTTCACCAGGTAGGCGCTGGCACCCACCTGGAGGCCGCGCGCCTTGTCCTCGGGCCGGGCGCGCGCGGTGACGAGGACGATGGGCAGCCGGCCGAAGCGCGGGGAGCCCCGCACCGCCTCGGTGAGGGCGAAGCCGTCCATGCGTGGCATCTCCACGTCCGAGACGACGGCGTCCGCCCCCTCCGTCTGTAGCCGCTCCCAGGCCTCCTGCCCGTCCACGCACGCCAGCACCTCGAAGCCGGCCGCCTCGAGGATGCTCTGCTCCAGCGCGCGGGTCGTCATCGAGTCGTCGGCGAGCAGCACGCGCCTGCGGGCCTTCTTCTCCACGGGGGCGGGGAAGAGGCCGGCGGGGGCGGTGCGGCCCTCGGCGGCGCGGACGAGGGAGGCGGCGTTGAGCAGCGGGGCCATGCGCCCGTCCGGCAGCACCGCCACGCCCGAGACGTGCCTCGCCCGGCGGATGCGCGGACCCAGGCCCCGGACGAGCACCTCCTGCTCGGCCACCACCTCGTCCACCACCAGCACGGCGCGCACCTCGCCCGCGCTCAGCACCAGGGCACCCGGGCGCGGCCGGGGAGCGCTCGTCTCCAGGCCGAGCACCGCCGTCAACGTGGCCAGCGGCACCAGCGCCCGGGGCGCGGCCCACAGCTGCCGGCCCTCCACCACGCGCACGTCCCCGGGCTCCAGCCGCAGCAGGCGCTCCACGCTCTCGCCCGCCACCGCGAAGGTGTGCCCGCCCGCCGTCACCAGCAGCACCCGCAGCGTGCTCAGCGTCAGGGGCACGTCCAGGGTGAAGCGCGTGCCCCGGCCCGGCGTGAAGGCCACGTCCACGCTGCCCCGCATCGCCTCCACCTGCGCGCGCACCACGTCCAGCCCCACGCCGCGCCCGGACACGGACGTCACCGCCTCCGCCGTGGACAGGCCCGGCATGAAGATGAGCCGCGCGTCCCCGGCGTCCCCCAGCACCGGCAGCCCGCGCGCCCGCGCCCGCTCGCGGATGGAGGCCATGTCCAGCCCCCGCCCGTCATCCTCCACCACCACCTGCACCCGGCCTCCGCGCAGCCGCGCGGACAGCTCCACCCGGCCCTCCTCGGGCTTGCCCGCCTCACGCCGCGCCGCCGGTGTCTCCAGCCCGTGCGCCACCGCGTTGCGCACCAGGTGCAACAGCGGCTCGCGCAGGCCCTGCAAGAGCGAGCGGTCCAGCTCCAGCACGCCGCCCCGCACCTCCAGCCGCGCCTGCTTGCCCGAGGCGAGCGCCAGGTCCCTCGCGTTGCGCTCCAGCCCCGCGCACGCCTCGGCGAAGGGCAGGGTGCGCGCGCGCCGCACCTCCTCGTCCAGGCCGCCCGTGGCCTGCAGCAGCGTGCGCCGGTCCGCCGCGAGCGCCCGGCCGAGCTGCGCCAGCCGCGTCTCCAGCCGCCGCGCCACCCCCTCGTCCGTGCCCCTCAGCCGCAGGCGCAGCTGGTGCAACTCCTCGTGCACCGCCTCCACCAGCTCCACCCGGCCCTCCATCCGCAGGCCCGCCACGCGCAGCTCGCCACTGCGGGCCAGCAGCGCGTCCAGCTTCTGGGCGGACACGCGCACCGGCAGGCCCTCGGGGCCGGGGGCGGGCGCTTCCACGGGAGGCGCCGGGACTCCGGGGGCGGGCAGGGCGCCGGGCGCGAGGGCCGCCGCTTCCAGCCGGGGCAGCAGGGCCTCCAGGGGCGAGCCCCTCAGCTCCTGCTTCAGCGCCAGCCGCCGCCCCGCGTCGTCCAGCGCGTCCGCGGCGGTGAAGCACACCTCCATCCGCTCCGGCGTGGTGCGCCCCTCCTGCTGCACCACCAGCAACACCTCTTCCAGCCGGTGGCAGGCCGTCTCGATGAGGGCCTCGCTCACCGCCCGCGAGGCGCCCTTCACGCTGTGCACCGTGCGCAACAGCGACGTCATCCGCTCGCCGAAGCGCGCGGGCGACGCCGCCTTCTCCAGCGCGAGCAGGTCCCGGTTGAGCGCCGCCACGTGTCCCTCGAGCTCCTCGAGGAAGGTGGCCATCAGCGCCTGGGCGAGCCTGTCCCGGTCCATCGTCATGCGGCGCGCCCGTACTCGCTCAGCAGGCCCTTGAGCTTCTGGCCCATGGCGTTGAGGTCCTGCACCGCGCGCTCCGTCTGGCGGATGCTGGTGAGCGTCTGCTGCGTGGCCTGGCTCACGTCCCGCATCGCCTGGCGGATCTGCCCCGTGCCGGTGGCCTGCTGGCTGGCCGAGGCCGAAATCTGCGCCGCGGTGAGCGAGGCCTGCGCGAGCAGCTCGCTGAGCGTCTGGATGTGGACCCCCGCCTGCGTCACCACCCGGGTGGCCGAGGCCACGCTCTTGGTGCCCTCCTCCGTCGTCATCACCGCGCCCTGGGTGGCCTTTTGAATCTGCCCCAGAATCTGCCGCACCTGCGCGGTGGCCTTCTTGGACTGGTCCGCCAGGGCCTTCACCTCGGCGGCCACCACGGCGAAGCCCCGGCCGTGCTCCCCCGCGCGGCTGGCCTCGATGGAGGCGTTGAGCGCCAGCATGTGCGTCTGCTCGGAGATGTCGTTGACGGTGGTGATGATGTCGCCGATGGCCTGCGCCTGCTCGGCCAGGGCCAGAATCCGCGAGGCGATGGACTCCACCTGCTCGCGCACGGTGCTCATGGAGGTGATGGCCTCGTCCACCGCGCGCCGCCCGTTCTTGCCCACCTCCTCCGCGTGGCGCGCCGACTCGCTCACCGCGCGCGCCCGGCCCGCGGCCTCCTCGGACATCTGGACGATCTCCTCCACGGTGCTCACCGTCTCCGCCACCGCGCTGCCCTGCTCCTGGGCTCCGGCCACCTGCTCCGTGGTGCTGGCGAGGATTTCCGCCGTGGTGCCCGCGAGTTGATTGACGAACTCGGCCACCGTGCGCAGCGTGTGCTCGCGCTCCTCGGCCTGCCTGGCCAGCTGCGCCTCGGCCTGCTGGCGGCGCTCGGACATGGCGTTGAAGGCCCGCGCGAGCTCTCCCGTCTCGTCCTGGTTGTGCACACCGATGCGGTGGGCGAAGTTGCCGCGGCCGATCTGCTCGGCGCCCATCACCAGCTTGTCCAGCGGGCCGGTGATGGTGCGGGTGATGACGTAGCTGCCCAGGGCGACGACGAGCAGCCCCAGCAGCGTGCCCAGTCCCAGCACCACCATGCTGCGCTGGGCGCTGCTCCGGGCCTCGTGCTCGAGCCGGTTCCAGATGTCATCCTCGGCGCCCACCATCTCGCCGAGCGCCTTGCGGATCTGCTCCATGGCCAGCTTGCCCCGGTCCGTCCGGACGATCTCCAGGGACGGAGCGAAGCCTTGTTGCTGGCGCACGCGGACGGTCTCCGCCAGCTCGGCGAGCTTGTCGCGGATGAGGGGCTCGAGCCGCTCCAGCCGGGCCAGCTGCTCGGGGTCGTCGGCGAGGCTCTTGCGCAGGTTGTCGAGCTGCGCATCCAACTGCTGGGTGGCCCGGAGATAGGGCTCCAGGTAGCGCTCCTCGCCGGTGAGGAGGAAGCCGCGCTGGCCCGTCTCGGCATCCAGCAGCATCATGCGGACCTCGCGGATGTTGCGGGCCTGGTCCCGGCTCTCCATCAGCCCCTCGGTGGTCTGCACCAGCTGCTGGGCGCCCTGGAAGGCCACCAGCGCGATGGTGAGCAGCACCAGCAGGGACAGTCCGAAGCCGAGGGCGATCTTCTTCCCGATGCTCATGCGGTCCTCTCCTCGGAGAAGTCGAAGAAGAGGCGACCATCCCCCAGCAGCGCCTCTGCCTCCAGAACGATGATGCCGTCACGGCTGATGCCGGACACGAGTGTCCGCTCCCGCGCGCCCAGGGAGGCGGGGGGGGCCAGGAGCGAGTCCCGGGCGAGCAGGAGCACCTCCTCCACGGAGTCGGCGCGCAGGCCCAGCTCCGGGCGGCCCGGGCCCACCACGAGCACGGGCCCGTGGGTGGTGGGAGCGGCCCGGCCGAAGAGGGGGGAGAGCTCCACCACCGCGAGCACCTCGCCATGCAGCAGGGTGAGGCCGCGCAGCGGCTCCGGCGCGCCGGGCAGGGGGACGAGCTGCTCCGGGGCGCGCAGCACCTCCAGGACGAAGCGCGTCTCCAGCGCGTACTCCTGCTCGCCGGAGCGGAAGTGCACCAGCTCCAGCAGGGGGCCCGTCTGGAGGTTGCGCTCCAGGGGCCGGGCCAGCGCCCGGGCGCGCTCGTCGAGCAGCACCGCCTCGCGCGCGGGGTCGGCCGTGGAGGCGGCCTCGGTGGCGGCGGCGAGCCGCTTCAACCGCCCGTAGGCCGCGGCCCAGTCCAGCCCGCCCCTCTTCGCGTCATCGCCTCCCGTCATTCACGGACCTCCTCGCGGGCCTGCTCCAACCGGGTGTGCTCGGCGCGGGCCACCTCCGCCAGATGGCCCGCGCGCTCGCCATCACCCAGGGGTACCCGCGTCTCGGGCGGGAGCGAAGCGCACAGGGACTCGGCGGTGCGGAAGGCGCGCCGGGCCCCCGCGCCGTCGCCCTGGCGCTGGAGGATGTGGCCCAGCATGAGGTGGGCCACGGCCAGCGAGGGCTCCAGGTAGAGGGCCTGCCGCGCGGCGCGCTCGGACTCCGGGAGCCGGCCGAGCCCCAGCAGCAACAGGGCCTCCAGGTAGCGCAGCTCCACGGCGAGCGGGTGGCGCAGGGCGGCCTCGGCACACCGGCGCACGGCGGCCAGCGGCTCCAGGTTGGCCAGGGCGCGGACCGCCACCGCCTCGGCCGCCGCGTCCTCCGGGTGGGCCCCGGCCAGACGGACCGCCTCGCGCCAGTCCCCGGCCGCGAGGGCCCGCTGTGCTCCCGCCAGCTCCGCGGGGGCGGTGGGCTCCGGCGTGGGAGGTGGGGGCGCGGGGGCGGCGGGCCCGGGCGGCGGCGTGAAGGCCCTGGGGGGCGCGGGAGGCGGCGCGGGTGGAGGGGCGGAGGGGCGGGTCTGGTAGGCGGTCCGCGATGCCTCGCCCGAGGCGGGCCGGTGGTAGACGATGCCCCAGTCGGTGAGGAGCGTCTCGAAGGGCGCGTAGGCGGCGAGCGAGGGGTCCGAGGGGCCGGCGATGAGGAAGCCGCCGTCGGCGAGCGAGGCGTGGAGCCGCCGGGCCACGGCCTCGATGGTGGCGCGGTTGAAGTAGATGAGGACGTTGCGGCAGAAGATGACGTCCATGCCCCAGATGCCGTGGGCGGAGGACGGCCAGGTGTCGTCGGCGAGGTTGAGGTAGCCGAAGTGGACGCGCTCGCGCACCCGCGTGTCGAGCGTGTAGCGCTTGCCCTCCAGGTGGAGGAAGGGCCGCATGTGGCTGGCCTCGGGGCCGCGCAGGGACCACTCGCCGTAGCGGGCCACCTGGGCCCGGGCGAGCGCCGCGCGCGACACGTCCGTGGCCCGCACCTCCATCCGCTCCCCGTAGCCCTCCTCCATGAGGAGCACCGCCAGCGAGTAGGGCTCCTCGCCCGAGGCGCAGCCGGCGCTCCACGCGCGCACCACGTGGGTGGGGCCCCGGCGGCGGCGCACGTCGGGCAGCACCTGGTGGCGCACGAACTGGAAGTGCTCCGGGTTGCGGAAGAAGTACGTCTCGCCGATGGTGAGCTCCACCAGCAAGTCATCCAGCAGGGCGGAGTCCACCTCGAGCCGGGCGAGGTAGGAGGGGAAGTCGGACTGGCCCGCGCGGGCCATGGCCCGGTCGATGCCCTCCATGGCGGCGGCGGGGCAGCTGGGGGGCAGCAGGCCGGCGCGAGCGGCGACGAGGTCGATGACGGCGAGGTAGCCGGGGTGCCGCCAGTCCTGGGGCCTGTCACCGCTCACCGGGGGACTCCCTCCTTCGCGAGCGCCTCGTCCAGCTCGAGCGCCTCCGCCTGGGAGAGAAAGGTGCGCAGGTCGTGCAGGAGCACGAGCCCGTCCGGCAGCTTGAGGGCCCCGGCCACGTAGCCCACGCCCGGCAGCTCCCTGGGCGACGCATCGAGCTGGCCCGTCTCCACGGAGAGCAGGCCCTCGGCCCGGTCCACCCGCAGGGCGACGGAGCGCGGGCCGGCCCGGGCCACCACGAGGTGGTCCGCGGAGGAGAGCGGGCGGGCGGGCAGGCGGAAGCGGCGGCGCATGTCCAGCACGGGGAGCAGCTCGCCGCGCAGGTCGAGCAGCCCTTCCACCACGGCGGGGGCGCGGGGCAGCGGGGTGAGGCGCACGGCGCGCACCAGCTCACGCACGTCCTCCATGGGCAGGGCGTAGCGGTGCCCTTCCAGCAGGAAGAGGAGGACCTCGCGGGGCGGTGGCGTCACCATGCGTCTCCCAATGGTGCGCAGTGTAGGCACGGCTCGCCCGCCATGGCCGCCCGCGTGGGGGGGCAGCGGGGGGACTTGACGTCTGGTGGACGCCGGGGGGGGGCCGACAGGCCGCGCCGGGTGTTCCTCGCGCTGCCTCAGGAGACGATGAAGTCGAACTGCTCGATGACGGCCTTGAGTTCTTCCTCGGTGGTGTTGGAACGCTTCGCCTCAACAGGCGCAAACATTGTCACGGCCCTCATGGAGGGCGGATCCGTGTAGCGGCCTTCAACCAGGATGGGACGGAATGTCCCGGGCCACTTGACGCCGAGCAGCTCGGGCGCTCTGCGCAGGGGCTCCAGAATGGTGAAGCAGGGCCACTTGGGAAAGCGAATGGAGGCAGGGTCGGAGCCCATGAAGCGGCAGCCGTCCAG